>CAIJLM010000672.1 GCA_903821495.1 uncultured Chthonomonas sp.
ACCATCTTCTTAAACTTGAGTTCGCCCTGCGTACTGACAAGGGCTTCGAGGGCGCGGTGCGCGGTGAGCAGAAGAACGGAGGCGGGACACTCGTAGTTTTCGCGCACTTTCAAGCCGAGCATTCGGTCTTCCATGATGTCTACGCGCCCTACGCCATGCTCTCCCGCAAGTTGGTGCGCGCGCTCCACCAGTTCTAGCGCGGAGAGGGTTTCGCCGTCTAGCGAGACGGGTACGCCGTTCTCAAAGCCGATGGTGAGGAGGCGCGGGGTGTTGGGCGCGTCCTCTATGGAGCGAGTCCAGTGAAAAATCTCTTCTGGCGGGGCGTAGTTCGGCTCTTCGAGATGCCCGCCTTCGATGCTTCTGCCCCATAGGTTTTCGTCGATGCTCCACAGTTTGTCTTTGGTGTGGGATATGTCCAGACCGTGCGCGATGGAGTAGTCGATCTCCTCTGAGCGCGTCCAGGGTTCGCGACTCCCATCGGGGAGGAGTTTTCCTTCGCGCATGGGGGCGATAATCTCCGCGTCCGGCATGAGGGTGCGTAGCACGTACTCAATGCGGAACTGGTCGTTCCCCTTGCCCGTACAGCCATGTCCGAAAGCGTTCGCGCCGAGCTTTTTCGCCATCTCTACCGCCTTTAGAGCGATGAGGGGACGCGCAATACTGGTGGAGATGGGGTAGCCCTGATAGTCGCCATTGGCTTTGATGGCGGGCCAGCAGTAGTCGTTGATAAACTCTTCGCGCACATCCAGCGTGTAGTGTTCCGTGCCGAATTTGTTGGCGCGGTCTTCCGCCTGCTTAATGTCTTCGCGGGGCTGACCAACGTCTACCGTAACCGTGATAACATGGTCGAAGCCATACTCTTCCCGCATTAAAGGGATACAAACGGAGGTGTCCAGCCCGCCAGAATAGACGAGTACAATTTTTTTCATGAAGGGTTCCTTCTTCGTTTTTGATGATGATGTGTAGCTACTGGCCCTCACCCTGCCCTTCGGGCATCCTTCTCCCGATTCGGGAGAAGGACTTATATCGAGAGGTGAACTTGGCGCTATCAGTACGAGAGACCTGAGTAACTACGATGATGTCTATTTTACCCTATAGAAGCGAAGGAAGGCGAGGCGGCGCGAGGATTGTAGAGTTCCCTCTTTTTGGAATGAACCGCGCAATACGCAATGCACAATGCGATTAGACCGCGAAATACGCGAAAAGGCGCGAAAATAGATGCACAATGCAAAGCAGTGCGAAACAACGCGGTAAGCCATTCAGCCTCGAACCACGAGAACTCCTCTCCTTATTTTGACAAGCCTATCGCAGGAACCGGACCACCTTGTAGGTAGGTCTTTCTCCCGAATCGGGAGAAGGATGTCCGTAGGATGAGGGCGGAGAGGTTGGGTGAGGTTAATCTCCAAGTTCCCGGAACTCGGAGTGGTAGCCTACGCCTAGAACACCCACTCCGCCGCCTCTTCGGGGGTGTTCAGGTTGCGGAAACAGCGGAGTCCGGGGTCAAGAGCGCGTAGCGCGGCTTCGTCTACACTACGCAATCTCAGGCGGCGCAGGGCGCGATGGAGGGCGCGTTCACCCTCCTCAAAACAGTCGCGCAGAGGCGTAAGCGCAGACGAGCGGTAGACGGCGCAGAGCGGTTCCAAGCGCCCGCCGACGAGTGGAACCACGCAGTCCGTCGCGTCGTCCGTAAGGGAGAGAAGGTAGCGCAGGACGGGGAGTTGTAGGGAGGGCATATCGCACGCTACCGCAAGGTGAGCGCCTTCGCCGAGCAGTTCCAGCCCGGTTATCACGCCGCCAAGGGGACCTGCGCCCGGAAATCTGTCCGCCACGCCGCGCCCTGTCGCAAGGGGATACCTGTCCGCCCTATCCGCGACGACGATAATCTCGCGGGAGATTTCGGAGACGGTCTGCAAAGTGTGTTCGAGAAGCGTGACTCCGCCTCGCGTTAGGAGGGCTTTGTCGCGCCCCAGGCGCTCGCTTTTGCCGCCTGCTAGTACGATAACTCCCATGTTAGTCCAAATACTCCATCAAACGTTCGTATTTTTGACGAAACGGCGGCTCATCTCTGCGGTTCCACGCCTCCAATATCCCTCGAAGCAGAATCGCCCTGTCAAGCGGGTCTTTCTCCCTTTTGGATAACAGATACGCCTTACTTAGATTGCCCACTGAAGCGTGCGTCATTACTGTCTCTGAATCCAGCCTCTTTTCTCTCAGCAATGGCGCTCTATCCAGCGCCTCCGATGCCTTTGCATACTCCTTCATGCGATAATAGCCTTTCGCTACCGCAAAATAGAGGTCTCGTTGCACTATGGACGTTCCAGAGGGAACCCCGGCGAGGACAGCCTTATAGACTGCCGCTCTATCGTCAGGATTTGGAAGTTCAAGCGCCGTCTCAAGAATCTCTTTATGCGCCATCCACTCCTTACTGATTTTCCGCATCTCCTTCCACAAACCTTCGAGAATGCCTCGCGCCTTCTCCGAATCCTTGAGCCGCGCGTAGCATTTCGCAAGGAGTATCCAGTGGGGAACACGCCACTCCTTGTACCCCTCTGTGTTAAGTTGAGATTCCGCCTCTTTCAGTATCGTTCGCGCCATTTCGGGCTGATTCGCTTTCAGGTAGATGTTAGCGAGAAGCTCTCTCTGGTGTGTCGCATTACGAAGTTCATCAGCAGGAAGACGCTTTAACGCCTCTTGCGCTACTCCTAGCGCCTCGACCGCCTTCGGCATATCGTTATAGCGTGCGTAAATAGCCCCGAGCCAGATAGAGTAGTCTGCGCTAGGATGCTCTAGAGATATAGCCCCCTGCTCAAAATTTCTGTTCAAGAGAGCGTAGACTTGCTCCTTCTCCAGCGCCTTTGGCGCAATATCGAAGATGCTAAGGATGGCGAGAGCCTTCCCTAGCGGGGCAACTATTTGGGGAGCCAAAACACGCGCCTTCTCCAAAAGTTCCGCCGCTTTGGCGGGGTTCTTAGCCTTCCCGTAGACATCGGCAAGCGCGCAGAACATAGCGCCCTTTTCATCTACAGAGCGATTCGAGAGACTGTTTTCTATACGAACGAGCAGTCCTGTCGCCTCCTGCGGAGATTTCAGTAGCCCTAACTCCTCAATGAAATCGTACAGTCCATGTCTCCGCAACTCTTCTCTATTGGAAAGAAGGTAGTTGAGGCAAATGCCTAGATAGTAGTTCGCCTTTCGAGAATCTCCTAACAGAAGCGCCACGCGAGATATTCCCCGAAGCGCGTTTTCGAGAGAATAGTCTTTCAGACGAGGAAGAGCCGCCGTTATCTCATTAAGAGCCTCTATCGCTCTCGCATCCTCATGGATTTTCGCAAGATAGAACGCGCAATCGGAGAGGCTGTAATAACGCTCCATAGCGGGGGCTTTTTTCGCTCTCTTCACTTGAGAGAGGAGAAGGCTTTTTAGACTGCCGGTCGCGCCAACGGCGAAAAGAGGGGGGCATATAATATCCATTCTCTCTGCAATAGCGGGGTTGTCCGCAAGGCGAACCAACTCCTCTTTTATCTGACTATTCGGTTTGATTCCTCCAAAGACGTGAGTTGTTTAGCGGGGCGGGGTTCGCCCCATGCGTAAGTCGCCGTTAATAGGCATATCGCGCCGAGAAGCGGAGCGCAGGCTCCTCGCCAAAGGGATTGTGTTCGATTATTACTCTTCGTAGCTTTTATCATAGGCGTTTCCTCCCGCTATCTACCGTTTAGAGCCGTTAGCCATTAGATAAGGTTCATTGGCGGCTAGGCTAGGCGCGTAAGAGTTCAGGGTTGCGGGAATCTCACATAACCTCACCCCGCCTCTCCTTCGCAAATGAGAGGAGTTCTTGTGGTTTGAGATTGGGAAGTCTGTGCGTGTTATTCCAAGTTTGGGACTTTTTC
>CAIJLM010000673.1 GCA_903821495.1 uncultured Chthonomonas sp.
AAAATTTCCTCCACGCTACCGGACGGAAATGAGGTCTTTCTCGCCCTTTTAGCCAAAGGAGACACCTTTGGCGAGATGAGCATGATAGATTCAGGGGGACGCTCCGCCGACGTGATGACGCAAGAAGAGACGACCCTCGTCTCCATCACACGCCCGGCTTTCGACCACCTGATGGATAACTCCTCCACCTTCGCCCGAAACCTCATGCGAATCCTCGCCCGTCGCCTCCGCCTCGCCAACGTGCGTATACAAGCCCATTGTACCCTTGACGTGTACGGATTAGTTGCGCGTCAGGTGCTAGAATTTGCAGAACTTTACGGCAAAGAGCAGGAGAACGGAGACCGCCTCATCCCCATTCGCCTCACGCAAGGCAACATGGCGGAACTTGTGGGAGCCTCCCGCGAGCGCGTCAACCAAGTCATGGTCGCCTACCGCCAAAAAGGGCTTATCTCCGTAGACTCCCGCTACCATATCACCGTACACAAACCCGCCGAACTCAGGAAGCGTTGCCAGTAACCTGCATTGCGCGGACGCACTCCCGCTTTTTAGGAAACACCCATTTCTATCGATATAGTTGTGGAGGTACTGGAACGCTGAAATACATAGCAAGCCCAAAACACTGCGAGCCAATTACTGCGGAAAAGCCGGGAACGAAATGCCCCAAGTGGAGCCGCGAGATAGCGCAAAACCTACTGGATGAGAGCGTTCCAATGGGAGAAAAACGAGTCGCTACCTGTGAGGGGGTGGCTTTTGTCGCTCAAAAGACACATACTGACCACGATATATGGCATGGCTACCCTGTAGGTTGGGACGAGGTGGATGTGAGTATTCAAAATCAGTGGAAAAGAGAGAAACGAATCAGGAATCGCGATTTACGTCGTTACGAGACACGCGAGCAAGTTCGTAGCGCTTTTGGGGGTTCCTTATGACAAATACTCTCAATGTAAACGATTTCCAACGCTTTGGAGACCCTGCTACTTTCGCGCTTGATGTACGCCTATTAGCCGACCCTGATGGAGATAAGCACGCCCCGCTCTCTTCTGTCGGTTCGTGGGGTAGTTGGCGCTTGTGGGTTGCAGGAAGAAACCTATGTAGTCTTGAGATACGCACTGAGAATGGGCGGGAAGCGGTAGAAGAGGTCCGTTGGTATCTTGCCCCCTTGTTTAGATGGTTGGCTCAAAACCGCTCTCCCTTACTTCACGAAGTGCGTCTTCCCGATGTAAGCGTAGTTAGGACGCGCACCGCGCGTTCCGCTTACCTTAGTATGTTGCAACGTATGGGAGATGATGACCGCTTTGAACAGTGGCAGAATTGGGCGCGTCGCCATGCGCTACGCGCTTGCGCGGAGGGCGGTATCTTGCCGGATATCTTCTTTTTTCGTGTTGGGGACAACATGGAAATATCCTGGGGGCATCGCACTGCGCCGGGAGCGGAGGAGGTTATGTTTAGAACAGAGGGGGGAGTTGCACAGGGGATACCTGTTAGCAAGGTCGCCGCAGTGTTCAAAGAGGCGATAGATTGGTTTGTTCTTCAGTCAGAAGTCAGGGAGAAGCCTTGGCTAGATACCTTACAGCAGCAAATCGAAGAAAACCGTACTTTGCATCCAGAGACAAGCCTCTCTTGGTTTCTCGATTCGAGAAAAGAGGCAGGGGGCGTTCTGTATGAAAAATTCCGAGCGGCGTTTACCGATTTTCAAATTTGGCTAGAGGGATTAAGAGCTTCGCCGTCTCTTTGCATATCTCCTCTTATACCGGAGGTAGCGATGTTCGGGGCGCTCTCCCCAGAAATATCTCCTGAAGTAGTCACAGAACTTCTACACATTCTTGTTGAGGCTAGAACGGGCGATGAAGAGGACGCTAAACTCGCTGACCTTGTAGAAGAGATTCCCGCTTGGGCTACCGATTCTCCCTGGGATAGCGGCTACGAACTCGCCCGCGAAGCGCTAGAAGAGATTGACCCTGCTCCGCAATCGCTACAGACGGATATAGAAGGTATCGTTCAGGCGCTTGGAATAAGGCTTATACCCGCCCCTCTAAGCGTACAAGGCCCGCGTGGCGTGGCTATCGCTGGCGATTCCTATACCCCTACGATTGTTTGGAATACGGAGCATATTCAAAATATCCAGACCAGCGGACAAAGGTTCACTATAGCCCATGAACTTTGTCATATTCTCTATGATAGAGATGGGGCGAGAACAGTCATACACACAACTACCCCTTGGGCGCATCCCTCTGTAGAACAACGCGCCAACGCATTTGCGGCTATGCTCTTAATGCCGCCTGACCGCGTACAGTGGAATCCGCCAGACCCTGCCGCTCCCTTTGAATCGCTTGCCACGCTCTCTGAAACATTGGGGGTCGGTAAAACCGCTTTAGTGCGTCACCTTGCGAATATGGGACAGTTGGATGAACAAGAACGAGATGCCTTTTTGTCAGAATTGCAATGAAGAACTTCGTAGCGCCCTAAAATGATGCAGAAGCCCTCCTACTTTTTGACCCAGCCTCCCGCCGATTGGGGGGCGGAGACCCTCTCCTCCTTTGAAAGCCTGTTCGCTCAGGCGATGGAACAGGGGGCGGAGTCTTCTATCGCCTACTCCCTTCTCGCTCCCAAGTGGCAGTTTCTCTGCTATCTGTGCGAGTGCAAAAACATCGTGCTGCACGGTTCCGGCTCCCCAGATATTGCGGAATTCGAGCCGCGCCAATCGAACGATGTCGCGGAGTTCGGCGACAGGCGGGCTATCTACGCCGCTTCGGACGGCATCTGGGCGATGTACTTCGCGATTGTGGACAGGGAAGGGTATATCACCTCCCTCGTAAACTCCTGTATTCGCATCCTTGACCCGACAGGCAAGAGCGAACCCTACTACTACTTCTCCGTCAATGGAGACGCGCTTCCGCGCTACCCTTGGCGCACGGGAACCATCTACCTTTTGCCGCGAGATAGTTTTGAACAGCAACCCCCGATTCAGAACAAGGGGCTTACAATTGAGGCGGCGCAGTGGGCGAGTCTCTCTCCCGTAAAGCCTCTCGCAAAACTCCTCGTCACACCGGAAGACTTCCCCTTTTTAAGCCAGATAGCGCCTCACGACCCCGCCACCCTGCGAAAGAGGGCGATAGCCGACCCGGAGGGATTCCCTTGGCTGGACGAAGCGTAGCCCTCCCTTTCGCCCAAGGAGACAGAGACGATGGTTCGTCGTAATTCTCATATCATAGGCGTTGTTTTGGTTATCGCGCTCGCCTCAAGTGGCTACGCCCTCTATCAATATAGGCAAGCGAAGGGCGCAGTATTACAGAAGGGCGTGGAGATTCTATCTCTGGAGGATAAGAAGACGCTGGAGCAGGGAGAGACCTTTACGCTCTATAGGCTTCGCCCGCAATCTGAAGATGGAGAGAGAGAAACGAATGAGCGGGGCGCGACGACAGCGAGTAAAAAACTCTTCTTCCACACCTATGAAGCGCTATGGAAGCCAACGCCAATACGAGATGTGAATGTAAGAAGCCGAATACTCGCCTCCATCTATAGGTGTATTCGCGACGGAGACATCGCCAAAAGCGCAAGTTGCTTCAACCCGCGTCATGCCATTCACTCCCAACAGGGCAAGAGAAGTGTGGATATAGTTCTCTGTTTTGAGTGTGGAAACGGCGAAATCTTCGTTGACGACGTTAAAAAGGACTGCGCTATCACCGATGCGCCTAAAGCGCTACTGGACGAAGCCCTCTCTCACTAGGCTGTCAAAATGCGCCTTTAGAAATTGAGATAGGATTCTTCAAAAACAGATTGCGGACGATAACGCACGAAAACAACTACCTAAACAGAAACAGGAGACATTAAAGGTGAAACTAGCGGGCAAAATCTGCCTTATAACAGGCGGCACAAAAGGCATCGGCGCGGCGACAGCGGTGGAGTTCGCCCGACGCGGCGCGGATATTGCGGTAAACGGGCGCAACTGGGACGCGGAGGCGGAGGCGGTTGTCAAGGAGGTGGAGGCGTTAGGGCGCAAGTGCGTCTTTATTCAGGGAGACATGGGCAAGGCGGAGGATGCGCGAAACTGCGTTGAGGAGACCGTCAAAGCGTTCGGCGCGTTGGACGTGCTGGTGCATAGCGCGGGGGGCGCGGTGTCAGGGTCGTTTACGAGCGTGGAGGAGGAGGCGTGGTATGCCGCTTTTGAGGTTCATGTCCACGCTGTCTTTCATCTCGGACGCGCCGCGATACCGCACATCAAAGAGCGGGGCGAGGGCGCTATCATTCTTATCTCGTCGGCGGCGGGAATACTCGGCGTGCTGGGAGCCGCCGCCTACGCTACCGTGAAGGGAGCCCTGATACACCTGACCCGCGTGATGGCGCGAGAACTAGCGCCCGACAATATCCGTGTGAACTGTGTCGCGCCGGGCGTGATTCGGACGCGCTTTCAAGACTACCTCACCCCCGAACAGGTGAAAAATAACCTCGAAAACCGCATACCCCTCAAACGCGAAGGAACCTCCGAAGATGTGGCGGACGTGATAGTCTTGCTTGCGGAAAACGAATTTATGACGGGCGAGACAGTGGTTATTGATGGCGGTATTACGTCGCGTATCGCATAGGAACGCGCTAGAGGCAAAAAAAGACCGCTACCCGGTTCGGGATAGCGGTCAACAGACACTCAATGACAACCAAATACAGAAAAGGAGATCACAACTCATTTGACGACGGGGCGAAAATAATGTTCCCAACAGATTACGAGGGGAGAATTACGCCCTCTTCTTGCTGCTCTCTATCGCCTTTTGAATCTCAGCGTCCCACTGAGAGACTATCTTCTCCGTACTGAATCGCTCTCGCACTTCCGGCGCATGGGAGGCGAGATGGGCGCGTTTTTGCGGGTCGCTCATCAGGCTATCGAGGGCTTTAGCGAGAGCCGCCTCGTCTTTGGGCGGAAGCAGAAGCCCGTCGTAGTCGGGATGTATCAACTCGCTGGGGCCGCTAGGGCAGTCGAAACTGATAACCGCAAGCCCCATCGCCATCGCCTCCAACAGCGCATTCGGGAACCCCTCCACCCACGACGACAGCACGAAAATATCCGACTCGCGCAGTTTTTCAAAGGGTTGGCGCGTCTGACCGGGCAGAAAGATACGCCCCTCCATTCCCAATGAGCGAACCTGCGCCTCTAGCGTCTCGCGCAGTCCCCCCTCTCCCCAGATATTCAGCGTCCAGTCGGGATGATTTGCCGCCGCCTTCGCAAAAGCGCTTATAAGCCAACCAAAGCCCTTCTCTGAGCGCAGGCTTCCCAAAGCCATAACGCGCCTCTCTTGAGAATCGCTCTCATGGCGCGGCGTGGCGGCTTCCGGCGGGAGCGTAAGAGGGTTCGCGATAACCGCGATTCGCCTCTGTATGCTCTCATTGAAGTAGTGGCGCGAACGCTCTGTCTGCATAACCACGCAGTCCGCCTCCGCGTAAGTTTTGTTACGTAGATACTCCCACACCCGCCCGATAGAGCGTTGGGCGGGGTCGGTTCGCTCAGAGACGAGAACCGGAATGTTATAGGGCTTCATCGCAAGGAGAGTTGTGACATTAACCCGCGACATGAAAGAGATAACGACATCGGGCTTTGTCTCGATAATGGCTTTTCGGAGGATACGGATGCGCTTGTAAACTGCCATCAACCCCGCGACAGCGTTTGGCGAGGGGCGCTCAATATCGAGGCAACGGTGGGTAATGGCGGGGTGGAGAGTGTAGTTCGGGGTGGCTTTTCCGTCGTCCATCGTGAGCAGATTGACTGTCTCGCCCCGCGCCGCCCACGCATTGAGGAGAACCGTCGCTACACGCGCCGCGCCTCCGCCGTGTAGCCCCTCTCCGTAAAAGGTGATTCGCATAGTGGGTCTTTTCTATATCCTGCGCCTTTGAACCTAAGCCGTCACAAAGAATCAGGGGCAAGCAGGATGTTTGTAGAGTGATGTAGGATATTGTACCCGCAGATTTCAAAAGGGAGAACCCAATGGATACCGAAGAGAGTCGATATGCGCGGCATCATTTAATAGACTGGTGGGACCAGAAGCGACTCTCTGAGGCGCGAGTGATGGTTGTGGGGGCGGGGGCGATAGGCAACGAAGTGATAAAAAACCTTGCGTTACTAGGAGTAGGCTCCCTCTGGATTGTGGATTTTGATACGGTAGACGTGACCAATCTCACCCGAAGCGTTCTCTTTCGAGAGGGGGACATCGGCAGAAGCAAGGCGGAGGTCGCCGCCGAACGCGCCCGCGACATCAATCCCCAACTCTCAATAACGGCTCTCTCTTGCGACCTTGAGTACGCGATTGGCGCGGGAGTCTATCGCTCTATGGACGTAGTGATAGGGTGCTTGGACAGCCTACAAGCGCGTCTCGCGCTCAATCGCGTCTGCTATCGGGTGGGGGTTCCTTGGATAAACGGAGGGATAGAGGTCACGGTTGCGGAGGTCTCTCTCTTTCAAGCCGACAAGGGAGCCTGCTTCGAGTGTTCTATGTCGTCCTCTATGTGGGAACAACATCATGAGCGGTTTTCATGCGGAGGGCTACGCGCCGATGTAGAGGAGGCGAAACAGCCCACCACCGCCGTCGTCGCCTCTATTGTTGCGGGGTACATGGTGAACGAGGCGGTGGCTCTGCTTCACACCGACGCGGAAAGCCCCAAAACAGGCTTGGAGTTCGGGCAGAAGATGATACTCCTCCTCAAGCCCTATCGCTTCGACATCTACGGACTGCCTGTAGACTCAAACTGCCTCGCGCATGACCGCTGGGAGCCGATAGAGACGATTCCGCTCTCGCCCTCCGCCCTCACAACGGCGCAACTCCTCGAACATCTTGAAGAGCCTACAGGGACTCTCGAACTCGGCTTCGACCTGCTTACCGTCATGCGGTGCGTGGAGTGCGGCGCGGAGGAGCGCCTCCTGCAACCGCTAGAGAAGACGGGCGTGGAGGAGAGCGAGTGTCCCCTCTGCCGAAAACGTTCGCGCTACCCGGAGACCACGACATGGATAGATAATGAATCGGAGTGGGCGCAGACTCTCTTATCGGAATTAGGCGTTTCTGACTATCAGATTGTCTGCGTGAAGGGCGAGAGCGGCGTTCGCTATGTTCAATTGACAGGGATTTTTGATTGAGCGAACGATTTTGGGGCTATTTTCACGTCTCATCGGATATTTCGGACTTCTCAATCCATCCTTATCTCTACAAGCGCGTCTCTCCTGTAGTTGACGGAAACTCGGTTTTATGTTACTATGACATTCACTACAAACTACGCGCTAAAGGAAAACATCTCCACTCATGTTCGCTCTCAACTTCTACTCTGAATATTACGAAGAGGCGCTAAAAAATGGGCGCAAGACTATCACCATACGGCTCGGCGACAAGTCCGACAAGTATCAGTCTGGGATGTTGGCATGGGTAACGGTGGGACCCCGGTTTGGAAGGCGGCAAAAACTCTTTACCTGTATCCTCGATAAAGTGGAGGTGAAGACCATTGACGCTCTATCCCCACGCGAGATTCAGAAAGAGAACCCCGAATTTCGCAACACCGAAGACCTGCTACACCTACTCCGCCGCATCTATACAGAGGACATCTCGGTAGAGGACACCGTTACCGTTATCCACTTTTCACCTGTTTCGGAGTACTGACGCTCCGCCCAAAGCCTCGCCTCCCTGTCATGTCATCGCCTGATTTTGAGAAAAACCGCCGGAAGGTTCCATTCACAATGCCGTATTCGCTCCCCCAACGAAGAAAATGGCTTCTCGCTCTCTGCGGGAGCCTTCTCGCGTTCAGCCTCTGCGCCCCCGCGCAGGCGCAACGCAAGCAGTTCCCTTCGTCCCCTATTGAGACCAATCCCTTTGTCGCCCCTGAGCCACGAGTTCCAACGTCGGGAACCTATACCGATGCGACGGGAGCCAAGCACGCATGGGCTGTGAACGAACAGCACGCCCTGATGTGGGACAACGCCCCCTATATTCCGGTGGGTGGAAAGTTTACGCCCCGCTCTCTCTCCGCCTCTACGGAGGCAAGTTGGCAAGAGGACGCGAAAGCCCTCGCCAACCTAAAAGAAAAAGGGATACGCGACCTCCTCATCTGGTGCGATAAGTCCTTGACGGAGATGCCCGCGCCAGCCCTTCAAAGGCTCATAAGCTATCTGGACGCAAACGAGTTTCGTTACGGGCTATCGTTCGGGAACGGGATGACCGCGCCGCTTACCGGAATTGTGGTCAAGCCCGCCTCGTATCGCTACGACACTCGCGAAGACCTTACCGCGCAGTGGACGATACCCAATGCCGACTCCGCCCTCTTCTACCTCTACGATGTCACTAACGGGAAGCTGGTTGTGGAGAACGCCGCGTTCTCGATTCCTCAATCGATTCTCACAGTGCCTATAGAGCCGCCCCCCGGAGCGGGGCATACGGTCGCTCTCGTCTACCCTCATAAAGTTTTCAAATCGGGTAGAGGCTCGCTTCCGGATATATGGAGCGGCTTCGATACCTATCGCGACGGCGTATTGGCATATCTGCGGCAAATCAAGTTCGGGGGCGGGTTACGCTTCTTCCACGACCCTCTATCGAGAAGTTTGGGGCTAGAAGGCGAGCGAGACTTCCTCATTCCCGATTCATCCAACTTTCGCTTGGAGTTTGAGGCGTGGCTCTCCCATCAGTACCCTAGCGTAGAGGAGCTGAAAACCGCATGGGCGTTGCTAGGAGCCGATTTCAAGAACTACGCTCAGATGGCGCAACTCCTTCCCCTCTGGGCGAACGGGCGCGGGCTTGCCTACTACTACGACCCCCTCAAAAGGCGTAGTATCGGCACAGATATGAGCCAGTCGCGTTGGTGGAACGACTTCGTGCAGTTTCGTAATGAGAGTATCCTCTACTACATGAACACGATGGCGAACATCCTCAAGCGCAATGTCGCCAACGTCCCCGTCGTCTATACATGGACGCAACAGCACCCCGTCTTCCTGAACCCCGACGCGGAGGGCGGCTATGATGGCTTGAGCGTCGCCTTGCAAGCGGGAGACATTACGAACCTGAGCCACAAACTCGCCCCCGCTTACAGCGCCGTCGAACAGGCGAAGCGCAACCTCTGGAGCCTTGTTACAGAGGTGGAGGGAGACGCGAACGCGGTCGCCATTCAGACCGATCTCAACCTTGCAAAAAAAGGGGGAAGCAAAGGCTATTTCTTTGGAGATTTTCAGCCTTCGCGGGGCGCGGACTGGCTACAGTCGGCGGAAGCCCTCACAAGCCTCGTTGGATTTCAGAGCGGGGTATCGAACGCGCAGTTCGCTACGGAAGCCCCCCCGACCCTCACCTTCCCGCAGTTCGCGCCCGGTTTGGCGCGATACGGGCTTGTGCCGGGAACAACGAATGTCCTCTGGCTTGGCAAGTACGTGATGGGAGATAACCTCAACTGGTGGCCCTCGTTTATGGGATACACTTTGGGCAAGGGCGGGGCGCGAACCCGCTACGTGATACAGTCTCTAAGAGGAACCCGCAAAGTTCATTTTCAGACGCTCAATCCCAAAAATATCTTCGCCTTCCATGCGGACGGGACTCCTATTCCTATCAAAATCACCTCCAAAGTTGTCATGGAGATAGTGATTGACGAACGCCCCGTGATTATCGTGCCGAACAATCAGGAACTCTTCCCGGTAGAGGCGGCGCTCGACGCTGTCACCCAACTGAAGGGGCTGGTTCAGTACGCGACTGACCTTAAAGTAGTTTCAGGGGCGCAGGCGAAAGCGACGCTAGACGTAGCCGAAGCGAGTTTCTCGCAGAATAACTTTGAACGCGCCTTTGAAGAAGCCCGTAGGGAGTTGGATGAACTCATCATCAGAACATCGCCCTATGTCTGGCTAGAAGGAGAGAGTACGCAGAGGCACACCTTCACGGAGACGAGTTTCGATGTGGAGGCGAGCCAAGGGGCGTACCTGAGCCTTGCGACGACATCCACCCCCTCCGTCAAACTGCCTTATGGAGCCGTCTATACCTTTGATGTGATGGCGGAGGGCAAGTACAACCTCTGGCTGGCGGGAAGCATACCCGGAAAGCGCGTCTCTCCTATTACGTGGTATGTCAACGCCGACCCCGCGCAACCTATCGCCGACGCTCGCCCCATCGGAACGCGCTATAAGGGGCAGGAGATGGGCTGGATATTTTTGGGTAGCGCGCGCCTGAGAAAAGGGCTTAATCAGCGACTCGCCATTCGTGTCGAGGGGCCCAACGAAGAGAAAGAGTATCGCTTCGGAATAGACGCTATTCTGATGACTACTTCGCAAGTCGCCCCCAATCTCGTTGTGCGCCCCCTGCCTATCGATATTCCGCTAGGGCAGGAGGGCAAGATACAAGCGCCGAAGAAAAGGCGAGGAGGGGGGTAAGCGTGTCTAGTATGCACGACCTTGGAGAGCTTCAACTCGCCGTGATGAACGTTCTTTGGACGCAAAAACAGGCGAGCGTTCGAGAGACTCTCGAAGCCCTTCAGCAAGACCGCAAACCCGCCTACAATACCGTATTGACAACGCTTCGTAGCCTTGAAAAGCGCGGTCTGGTAGTACACGAATGCTTGCCCGATTCACGCAAATATGTCTACCGCCCTGTTGTCTCTTCGCACGACGCAATAGGCGATATTCTGCAAGATGTGCTTGGTCGTCTTTTCGCGGGTTCGCCCGCCATGCTGATTAAATACCTCGTTCGGACAGAGGGCTTTAGCCTTGTGGAGCTTAGAGAGATACGACGCGCTGTAGAGCGCCAAGAGAGCCAAATTATAGCAAATCGCGTCTCTCCACCCCCTCTTTCTCAGCCGGGAGGAAAGAATATCTAAAATACACGCGAAATCGTTACGAAATTCAACAAAAATATATCAATGCCTCTTTCCTTGTGTGGCAGGTATTGATATAATAAGTAGGAGGCGAAAACTCTACATTTAGGATATGCCTCCAGCTAAGCGTGTTTTGATATATCAATGATTTTGTGGATGTGGAAAGGACAATGACAATGTTTCGACGAAGTGATAGAGGGTTTACGCTTATCGAACTTCTCGTGGTTATCGCGATTATCGCGATACTCGCCGCGATACTGTTCCCTGTGTTTGCGAGGGCGCGTGAGCAAGCCCGCAAGACAACCTGCCTCTCGAACCTGAAGCAGATAGGAACCGCCTCCATGATGTACGTTCAGGACTACGACGAACAGTACCCCTGGCTCATGATGGACGGGCGAACCAACGACGATACCACCGGACTCAGCAAAGGGCTTCCCTCCGGACCTCCCATTTGGCAGGTAGACCTAGAGGCGAAGCGCGGGCTATTCATGGAGTACAACCTACAACCCTATGTGAAGAACCTTCAGATGTTCCTCTGCCCCACGCTTGGCGGCGACCCGCCTAAGTTAGGAACAGACGGTCTTCCGTTGAACGAATTTGGCTCTTACGCCTACTCTTTTGGCGGCGTGGGGCAGGTTCCCTCGCCCGCTATGAACAAAATTCCGCTCGAACTCTTCGTGCGCTTGTTGGGTCCCCTGCTAGGACCTCCCTACGACACCAACAACCCGCAAGACTTCTTTCTCGCAGGTCAGCCATTGGCGCGTCTAGGTACGCCTACCGACGCTGTTGTCGCCTTCTGTAACTCCTACGGAGCGCATCAGGGCGTGAAGGACGCGGCGGTAGTGCCAGCGTCTCTGGGTGGCACAGGCGCGGATGAGACGGGCGCAACCCTCGCTGTGTTCGCCGATGGACACGCGAAATTCAAAACAGGGAAGTTCTTCGACCTTGTGAAACTCGTGCTACATCCTTTGAACCAGTAGAGGGAAACCATGACTTCGCAAGTAAACCCTAAGACTGCCGTTGTGGTCATCGTCGTTGTTGTGATAGTGGTGTTCGCCGCAATCGCTATGAAGACGGGCAATAACTCGAAGCGTCTGGATACTGGATTGACTACAGACAAGTTCAGTAAAGACCCGCTGGGAGCGAAAAAGGCTCTTGCGGACGACATCCAAAAGTACAAAGATAAGAAGTAGTCTCTGCAAAATCTCTCCCTGTAGGCTGAAATAGGTGGCTTACAGGGAGAGATATTGTCTGTTTTAACCGTACTCAATAGTATGCGCCTACCTACCTCGCCTCGCGAACGAACCGTATGGATTCTCTCCCTGCGGGGAGCCAAAAATCCCGTGAGCCACCTTACGCCCTACGCCTCGCTTTGGGAGGAGGAGATGGGCGCGAATGGCTTGCCTATCTCCACCGCAACCCTCTTCCTCACTAATAAAGAGTGTCCTTTTCGTTGTCTGATGTGCGATTTGTGGCAAAACACCCTGGATGAGCGCGTCCCCCTAGGCGCTATCCCCGCACAGATTCACGCCGCTCTCTCCCAACTCCCTCCCGCCAAACAGATAAAACTGTACAACGCAGGGAGTTTTTTCGACCCGCAAGCCATCCCGCCCGAAGACTATCCCGCCATTGCGAAACTGCTGACTCCCTTTGAGCGTGTGATTGTGGAGTGTCACCCCGCGTTTATTGGAGAGCGACTGCGCGATTTCCAGAGACTGCTTACCGCGAAACTCGAAGTTGCGATTGGCTTGGAGACGGCGAACCCCGACGTATTAGAGAGGTTGAACAAGCGCATCACACTCGCCCAATTTCAAGAGGCGGCGCAGTTTTTGGAGGCGCATGGGGTGGATTTGCGCGTATTTATCCTGTTACGCCCGCCGTTTTTGTCGGAGGAGGAGGGGCTATTCTGGGCGCTCAGGTCTCTGGATTTCGCGTTCGAGTGCGGCGCAAGCGTCTGTTGTGTGATTCCTGTGCGCGATGGCAACGGCGCGATGGAGTTTTTGCAAAAAGAGGGAGACTACGCGCCGCCCAAAATCAAAACGTTAGAGACTGCGATAGAGTACGGGGTAGGGTTGGACAAAGGGCGCGTTTTCGCCGATTTGTGGGATATTGAACGCTTTTCGGAGTGCAGTTGCGCGGCAGAGCGAATTGAGCGGCTAGAGGCGATAAACGCTACACAAAAACTACCCGCGCCCATAGCCTGTAGCGTTTGCGGAAAAGAGGTGTAGAGTGCAGGAGCGAGATGTCGTTATCGTGGGTTCGGGGTTCGGGGGTTCGCTACTAGCGATGGTTCTCCACCGACTGGGGTTGCGCGTTACGCTTATAGAGCGTGGCAAGCACCCGCGCTTTGCGATTGGCGAATCCACCACGCCTTTAATGAACCTGCTGATAGAACAACTCGCGAAAAAGTACGACCTGCCGCGCCTACTCCCTCTTACGACCTACGGCGCTTGGCGCGAGACCTATCCCGATGTCGTTGGCGGAAAGAAGCGCGGATTCACCTACTACCATCATGCGGCGGGAGAGCGGTTTCAGCAGAGGGAGGATAGGCGAAACGAACTGCTTGTCGCCGCTAGTCCCCACGATTTCGTCGCCGATACACACTGGCTACGCGCCTCCGTAGACCATTTTCTGGCGCAGGAGGCGACAGCGTTAGGGGTGGAGTATCACGAGGAGACCTCTATTACGGAGGCGGAGCGAACGCCCAACGGAGTCACGCTACGCGGTGACAAGAGGGGAACACCCTACACCGTGCGAGCGCGGTTTCTAGTGGACGCAACCGGACCTCGCGGACTCTTGAGTCGCCTCTGGAGTCTGCCCGAACAGGGTTTCGCGAACTACCCGCGAACGCAAGCCCTCTTCTCTCATTTTACGGATGTGGCTCTCTGTGAAGAGATTCCCGAATTTGCGTCCGCTGAAACGCCCCCCTACCCGGTAGATGCCGCCGCCCTGCACCATGTTTTCGACGAGGGCTGGATGTGGGTCTTGCGCTTTGACAACGGGGTGACTAGCGCGGGGTTTTCCGCGACGGAAGCGTTTGCGAATGAGTTGGGCGTATCGGAGGGCGCTCCTGCATGGGAGAGGTTTTTGGCGCGATTTCC
The DNA here is from genome assembly GCA_903821495.1 of uncultured Chthonomonas sp. Lineage (GTDB taxonomy): Bacteria > Armatimonadota > Chthonomonadetes > Chthonomonadales > Chthonomonadaceae > CAIJLM01. The sequence goes on from CAIJLM010000673.1 coordinate 13,908, forward strand.
GAGCGTTCGCGCTCAGTTCGCAAGCGCAAAGCCCGTTGAGCGGTTCTACTCTATGCCGCAGGTCTCCT
>CAIJLM010000674.1 GCA_903821495.1 uncultured Chthonomonas sp.
AAACTATTTTCAAAAATAGTTGAAAAACAGGCGCGAAATAGGAGTGAAACACCTGTTTTCATAATAAAAAAGGGCTTTCGCCCTGCTTGCATCCAGCAATCGCCCCACACGAGACTTCTGTCAAAAGGAGGTAAGAGTTCAGGGTTGGACTTCTTCACATAACCTCACCCAACCTCTCCTTCGCAAAGGAGAGGAGTCTTTGTGGTTTGAGATTGGGAAGTTTGTGTGAGTGGTTCCAAGTTTGGGGCTTTGTGCATTTTTTTCGCGTGTTTCGCGTGTTTCGCGGTTTTTACTCCCATAACCCTGAACTCTTACCAAAAGGAGAAGGAACCGCAAACTCGTGGTACAATTAGGTAAGGTGTTGAACCAAAAACGATAGCGGGAGAACCTTCTTTCTATGCGACTGGTCATTGTTACGGGACCCTCTGGCACGGGCAAAACGCTCGCCCTCCACAGTTTTGAGGATGCCTCCTATTTTACGGTGGATAACCTCCCGCCGCGAATGTTGCCGCAACTTATTCAGAGCGTGGAGGGCTTTGATAGAATCGCTGTCGTGGTGGATACCCGCTCCGGTAGCGCCTTCTTACATTTCGAGGAGGCGATTCATCGTCTTCGCGCAGATAACACGGAGGTCGAAATTCTCTATCTGGACGCGAGCGATGAGACCTTAGTGCGCCGCTTCAAGGAGACGCGCCGTCCCCACCCGCTGTTCATACCCTCCGCCGATGACCGAACGGAAGACGGTATTGTAGAGGCGATTCATACAGAGCGAACCCTGCTTGAAACCGCTCGCGCACTCGCCGACTGCACGATAGACACCAGCTCTCTCTCCGCCTCCCAACTACGCGAGACCATACACTCTAGCTACGCGCAGGATACCCGACCCGGAATGATGATTATTATCACTTCGTTCGGGTTCAAGTACGGTCTCCCTGTGGATGCCGACCTCGTTTTCGATGTTCGCTTCCTCAATAACCCCTACTACCGCCCCGAACTTCGCAAACGCACAGGGCGCGACCCCGAAGTAGCCGCCTACATCTACCAAGACCCGCGCACTCAACCCTTCCTCGATAGGCTTCACGACCTCGTGATGTTCACTCTGCCGGAGTATCGGCGCGAGGGCAAGGCGTATGTGAATATCGCTATTGGGTGTACGGGCGGGAAGCACCGCTCTGTAGCGCTGACCGAAGAGCTAGCGACCTACCTCCGCGACAGAGGCTATCACGCCGTCATACGCCACCGCGACATTCAGCTCGACTCGAACGGAGGCTCCGCGCTACTTCCTAATATCTCCCCGCCGACTGCGGAGGTGACGCTATGAAAAAGTTTATCCCCTCCCTCAAGTGGCTCTATCCGGGAATGCAGGTCAAGCGTTGGGCGATTCTCGCTCTGCTTGGAATCGCGCTCTTTCTGATTGGAATGGGGATGCGATTGCAGGGTCCCACACCCGAAGCGCACTGGCTCGCGGAGAAGATGTTTTTTTACTCGTTACACAGCGTAAGGGCGCTACAAGTCGGCTTGCTACTCAGCGTGTTGGGCGCTATCCTCTGTTTCTACTCCGCCTCCCGCCTCATACTTTCACTGGTGGGAGCGATAGAGCCGGAACGCGCTGATAGAGGGTTAGCCGATATTATCTACCAACGCCGCAAACTGAGTCAGGGGAAGCGCGTTGTGGTGATTGGCGGGGGAACGGGGCTTTCGACGCTGTTGCGGGGGCTTAAATACTACACTAGCAACCTTACGGCGATTGTCACCGTAGCGGACGATGGGGGGTCGTCGGGGAAAATCGTGAAGCAACTCAATATGCTTCCTCCGGGCGATATTCGGAACTGTCTTGTCGCCCTTGCCGATGACGAGACGCAGATGACCGAACTGTTTCAATATCGCTTCAAGCAGAGCGTTGCGCCAGAGAGTCCTGTCGCCGTTACGCGAAAAAGGGGGCAGGGCGCTACCGCCGTCGCTGAAAAACAAGAGACTCCCAACTTTGGCGAAGGGCTACGCGACCACGCCTTCGGAAACCTACTGATAGCCGCCATGTGCGCTATTAATAACGGCGATTTTCAGAAGGCGATACGCGAGACAAGTCGCGTTTTGAACGTGCGCGGGCGAGTCCTTCCTTCTACAGTGGAGCATATTCAACTACGCGCCGAGATGGAGGATGGCTCCACCCTTACGGGAGAGACGACGATTGCAGGGGCGCGGATGAAAATTATGCGGATGATGACCGTTCCCGAAAAACCGCACCCGCCCTCCGAAGTCCTTGAGGCGATTGAGAGCGCGGACGTAATAGTGCTAGGACCCGGTAGCGTCTTCACAAGTATTATCCCAAACCTGCTTGTGGAGGGCATTCCCGCCGCGATTCGCCGCTCGAAAGCCCGTAAAGTCTACGTCTGCAATGTAATGACCCAACGCGGCGAAACAGAGGGATTCACCGTATTCGACCACATAGATACCATCGAACGACACGCCGGACAGCGTATTTTCGACTATGTGCTTATCAATACAGGGGAACCCGCGCAGGAGACTCTGGAGCGATACCGCAAATCGGGGGCGCAAATCGTGGTGAATGATATAGATAAGGTGAAGGCGGCGGGGTATCGTCCATTGACTGGAAACTTTCTAAATGAGACCGATATTGTACGCCATAACTCGGAAGAGCTGGCGCGAACAATTATGGCGCTATCTGCAAGTAAAAAGTAGGAAGAAGTCCTCTGGTCGTAACTACTCACGCTCCATTTTTGCGGAAAGTTTCTTAAAAACAGCCATTTTCCCGAATGAGAGAACAGACGTTTTCAGGAAAATACGTCGAAGAGGGAAGCGCGAGTAGTTACCTTTGGTCAGGGGTTTCAACCTCCGTCCCTAGATTACTCTAGCCATGTCTCCAAAATCTGCGTTGGGCGATAGGCTCTCCACAGTATCGTTTCGGGCGGTCTACCGCCCAGTAAAGCCCTCGGAATCGCGCCGATAATCTCGCTCTCGTAGACCGCCGCGCCCAACTCCATCGCCCACTCCCGCACCGCCTCAAAAACAGACGGAAGCGTCATACTCTCCGGTTGAGTCAGGTTCATAGAGACCTGCGCCCTCTTTTGCGACTCCAGTAGTAGCCCCAAAGCGCGAACTCCCGCCCACTCAGAGGTACGCTCTCGCTCCTCGCGAATCCGTTTCGCAATCGCTTTCGCGACGCTTACATCGGAGGTCAAGAGGTTGATGTTATAGGCGACGAGGGGGGGACGCGCCCCGACAATCGCGATTCCTGCGGTAGGGTGAGCGCGGGAGCCTCCGAAGTCAGGGGCGTGGTCGCCTATCAGTTCTCTACCCTGTAGCGCCTCGAAGCCGCCTCTGCGAAGGGCGGGCAGGGCGGAAGAGCGTCCCGGTTTCGCCGACCATTCGTAGAGATAGACGGGTAGATTGCAGGTTCGCGCAAGGTCTTCGCCTATCGCGCAGGAGAGCGCAACCGCCTCTTCACGACTCGCATGGCGTAGAGGAACCACTGGAAGCACATCTATCGCCCCGACTCGCGGATGCACCCCAGCGTGTTGGCGCATATCTATTCGCGACACAGCGACTCGCGCCGCCGCCACCGCCGCTCTCCGCACTCCCGCCGCATCCCCCAAGAAGGTCATCACGCAACGGTTATGGTCGTAGTCGGCGGAGTAGTCTATTAGGCGAACGCCGGAGACGCTCTGTATCGCGTCGGCGATGGCGTGAACAACCTCCAAGCGCTGTCCCTCGCTGAAATTCGGGACGCACTGATAGACGGCGGGCGGCAACGTTTCTATACCGCCATGCCTCCATCCACCACGAGACCGGAGCCTGTGATAAAGGCGGACTCGTCGGAGGCGAGATAGAGCGCGGCGTAGGCGACATCTTGGGGCTTGCCGATTCGCCCCACTGGTTGCCTATCTTCAAAGGCTTTACGCGCTACAATGGGGTCGGGCGAACTCTCAATTCGTTGTTTGAGAGAGGGAGTCTCAATGGTAGCGGGCGAGATGTAGACGACGCGAACGCCCTCCTTCGCATGGTCTAGGGCGACGGCGCGGGTCAGCCCGATAACGCCCCCTTTCGCGGCGGAGTAGATAGCGCGATTGGTAATCCCCATCATCCCTGCGACGCTCGCCATGTTGATTATCACGCCGCCGCCCTGTTCACGCATCAGCGGAACCGCGTACTTGCATCCTAAAAACACGCTTTTGAGCGTAGTGGCTATCTGCTCGTCCCAATCCTCTTCGGTATTGTCCTCCACGCGCCCCTGCGCGACGGTTCCGGCGTTGTTGAAGAGGACGTTCACCTTGCCGTAAGCCTCCACCGTCGCCTCTAGCATACGCTTCACCTCTTCGCCTTTAGCGACATCTATCGTAAGGGCTATCGCTTTGCCGCCCTCTTGCGTAATGAGGTCTGCGGTCTCTTGCGCGGCGACTCCGTTCCTGTCCGCCACGACGACGGACGCGCCCTCGCGTGCAAAAACCAGAGCGGTCTCTCGCCCGATTCCGGCTCCCGCTCCCGTTATAACGGCTACTTTATCCTTCAATCTCATCGTAAAACACTCTCCTTATTTTTGGTTTGAAACGCAAAATACCCCACATCCCGCTTCGGGAAGGGGAATGCAACCCCTCTCCAACCTCTCCCCGAAACGGAGAGAGGCGAATGCCCGGTACTCAAAGCCACCCCACACCCCGTAGACCCTCTGCCCCTTCACAAGGGAAGGGCGAATGCCGATGACGAAAGGCTTATCGCACTCCTCAAAAGTCGTCAGTAGACGGGAGCATTGCAAGTCTCCCCTTCCGACATCCCTCCCTTTCCGAAGGGGAGAAGAAAGAAAGAGAGAGAGGTTTTCGCCTCTCTCTCCCTCTGTAGTACGCGATAGAGCGCAGTTATGACGTAGGCGGAAGCGGGGGGCGTGGCTCACGCGGTTCACGGGACTCTCTGTCGGCGGAGTGGTCGCGGTTCTGGTCTGTATAGAACGAGACCGCGCGCGCTGGCACGATAGAGGTCACAGCGTGTTTATAGACGAGTTGGGTGGGCTTCCCAATCGAGTCGAGCAGAATGGTGAAAGCGTCGAAACCCCGAACATGACCACGCAACTGCACCCCGCCAATGAGGTAGATGGTCACGCCAATGTTCTCTTTACGAACCTGATTCAGGAAGATGTCCTGTAGGTTTAACTGCGATTTATTCATCTTGGTATCTCCTTCCCTGCTAGAAAATTGAGGGAAAACAAAAGAAATGCAAACGGCAAACCGCGCCCTCTATTCACTTGGTATCTTGCTTAGTATCTGTAGGGCGACATCTATGGGAGACCTATCGGAAACGTCGAGCCACTCGATAAGCGGGTCGGCGCGAAACCACGTCTGTTGGCGTTTGGCATAGCGCCGCGTGTTTTGTTGGATAGTCTCAACGGCTGTTTGGTAGTCGCTCTCTCTATTCAGGTAGGCGACTAACTCTTTATAACCCAGACTCTTGAGGGCGGCGAGGTTTGCGGGAACCCCTTTTTCGAGCAGGGTTCGCACTTCACTCTCAAAGCCCGCCTCCATCATCTGCAACACCCGCGCATCGATACGGGCGTAGAGTTCAGGGCGCGGAAGCGATAGCCCAAAGCGGCGCGCGAACCTACGCCGACTTGGGTCATCGTCCTGCACACTCCACTGCGAGAGGGGAACGCCTGTTATCTGAAACACCTCTAGGGCGCGAACGATACGCACTCCGTCGTTGGGATGTAGTCGTCGGGCGGTAACGCCATCTACATACTGCAACCTAGCGTGTAGCGCGTTCGCCCCTGCGCTCGCCAACTCCTCGCGGAGGGCGGCGCGAATCTCCGGATTCTCCGGCGTTTGCGCTAAAGTCCAGTTATCCAGTAGAGAGCGTATATACAGCCCCGTACCTCCGCAGACGATAACTCGTTTACCGCGTTCGACAATCTCCTGAAACGCCGCTTCCGCTCGTAGTTTCCACGCTGATACGGTGAACTGCACGTCGGGTTCCACGATATTGAGCAGGTGAAACGGAATACGCGCACGCTCTTCATACGTCGGCTTCGCGGTTCCTATGTCCATTCCGACGTAGATTTGCATCGAGTCGGCGTTGATGATTTCGGCGTTCCATCTCTCCGCCAACGCCATCGCGACAGCCGTTTTTCCTACTGCGGTAGACCCTACAATCACGATAGGCGGGTAGTTGCGCCAAAGAGCGTCAAAAGCGGTCGGTGGAGCCTCGTCAGTTGGCAAAGTAACCCCTTTTTTGTTACCTAAGCGCGGCGGTCAGCGTAGCCAGCGGGATAAAGTGCGCGTCGTCGGGAGCCTCTAGCGGCGCGAAGTGCGCCCCTCCGGCTTCGCCGATAGCGCCATCGCTCGTCGGCTCTAGTAGTTGCACCGGAACCACTCGCCCCACGAGATGCGCCCCTCCCGTGAACTGTACGCGAATGTAGTTGCTTGTGTAGCCGCCTAGCAGTCCTGTCGCGCCCTCCCCGCTGATTGGAACCGGGATATTGCCTTCATTGCCGCTTGCGCCGCTCTCCGTTTCGGGCGCAGTTTTGCCCTCTACAAGAACGGGAAGCGTTCTCCCTATATATTGACGTATAAAAGCCTGCTGAGTTTCGCGGCACGCGGCGGCGAGAACTTTGCTTCGCGCCTCTTTTGTCTCTTCTGAAACCTGTTCGCGAACATCGGCGGCGGGAGTATTGGGGCGCGGCGAGTAGCGGAAGATGTGGGCGCGGGCGAAGCCAACCGTTCGCACGACATGAAGCGTACTCTCAAACTCCGCCTCGCCCTCGCCGGGAAAGCCTACCATAATATCGGCGGTCAGCGCAAGGCTGGGTATGCGCTCGTAAGCCGTTCTGCACCGTTCGAGATAGAAATCTTGGTCGTAGGGGCGGTTCATAGCGCGAAGGACGCTGGTATCGCCGCTTTGCAAGGGAATGTGGAGATGAGGGCAGAGTTTTGGCTCCGTTGCGAACGCATCCAGTAGCCTATCTGTCACCTGCGTCGGCTCGATAGAGGAGAGGCGCACCCGCTCAATACCGTCCACCTTCGCTATCCTGCGGAGAATATCGGAGAGGTCTACCTCTAGGGCGGGCTGTTGGTTCAGGTAGGCGCGAGGCATATCCGCGCCGGGAGTCGCCTTGAATCCATCCTGCCCATACGCGCCCACTAAAACTCCTGTCACCACAACCTCTTTGTAGCCCTGCTCTACTTTTCGGCGGACTTCGCTTAGAATGTCGTCGGGCGTGCGAGAGAGCATAAGACTGCGAGTGTAGGGGATGGAGCAGAAGGCGCAGAAGACGTTGCACCCATCCTGCACCTTGAGGGTGGCGCGTGTCCGCCGGTGGAAGGGACGCTCTAGCGCGGGGGGCGGGGCGCTCTCTAGTTGGGTGTGTAGTTCGGGGAAGCCCTCTAAAACGTAGCGAAGCGTTTCGAGTTTGTGTTGGTTGGGAACGATGAGGCTGGCTTCGTCAACGGTTTCGCCCTTAATTCGCGCCATCTCGCCGTAACAGCCGGTCATTACGACCACTGCGTCGGGGTTCAGGCGCGATACGCGGCGAAGCATCTGGCGGGATTTGCGCTCGGCGGCTTGCGTAACGGAGCAGGTGTTGATAACGTAGACATCGGCGGGGGTATTGAACTCGGTGATGGCGAAGCCGCGCTCCTCGAACGATTCGAGGATACGTTGGGTCTCGTACTGGTTGACTTTACACCCTAGCGTAGTGAAGGCGGCTGTCGGCGCTGTCATCGGTCGCATCTCTCCCTTGTTAGGGGATATTGTACCTCAATCGCCGCCTGTCGGGTAGGGGGAATTTGCCTACTCTTCCGTAGAGCGGACGATTTCGCGAATAGCGTTGAGGAGGAGGAGAAGGTCTGTTCGATATGAGAGGGGGTGTTCGGCGAAGTTGTCAGGTTCTCTCGTCCTTGCGAACGGGCGTAAGGCGCAATCGCGCATTGTCTAGCAAGTCGGCTACCCGCTGGACGTTTCGGAACGCCTCAAGCGAGTAGCCGATATGCTCACGGCGTACAATATATTGGCGAAAGGGTTAAGCGACAGAAGATTCTTGACTGCGCTTCACTCGTTCCGCGCTATCTTTCGCAATGACAGAGGCGGCATGATTCGCCTCTTCTTCTGTACCCCCCATTCGCAAAATCGCCGCTTTCATCGCGCTACCATCGTCTTCAGCGATAATGTCACGGATATTGCCAAACGGGTTGTGCGGGTATTGAGCCTTTTTTTTCATCATAACCATCCTAAAGCGCGAAAAATCGCCCTTATCTCTTTTTCAATAGGAGCGAACTCCTTATACGTCCAGTATACTCTAAGTGCGCGTGAACCCAATCGCACTGTCTTACGCCTCTTAGCCGAAAACTCTATCCGCGCATCCCTATCGTTGCAATTCTGCCCGATAAACTGCTCATAAGAACGCGCCCAAATTTCGCGTATATCAAAATAATATAGAGTTAATTCGTAATCTTCCGACACCTTGTCAAGGGATGCCTGCGCCAAATAGAGTTCCGATACAGGGCGGCTCGCATAAGTGAGATTCACCCACTCTGCTAACAGCCCTTTCCCCCCCTTAAGAGCGATTTCAGAAGCCCATCCCTGTCGTGGCAAATAGCCGCTTGCAACGTTCAAAAAGAGAAAGTCTAAGGCGTGTCCTACTTCGTGGAAGCCAGTTGTCAAAGGATGCAAGGCATCGCGAGAGACACGCACTTCCCGCTTAAAGGAGTCAAACTCTCCTTCAATTCCCCTTTCCAACGTCGCTTTCCGAATAACCAGAGGGGTTATATCAGGTACGCCATGAACCTCGTCAATGGCTCCCAACATCTGCTTTGAATACGACTTTACTCCCAGTATGGGAGTGAATGACTGTGCGATAGTATAGGGGGCGCTTCGCGATTCCACGATAGGATTCTTCTTCGTACAATTTTTCATTAAAAAATGCACACAAGCCTCTCGTAGTTGAGAGCCGATTTAGGAGATCGGGGCGTTACGACAGGGGCGGAAGAGTTGACGCACGAGCATAGAGCGAGCGAGGAGATAATTGGTAGAGTAAAACAAATCGCAAGCCGAATTTGCACTGAGAGGTGTTGCATGGTCTGTCGCCCCTTTCCGTTGGCATAGCCCTACCCCTTCGCCTTCCGCGCAATATCGAACGCCGCCTCAATCGAGTGCGTATACTGCGGGCGCAACACTCCTTCTTCCGTAATTATCGCGGAGATGAGTTCCGCGGGAGTCACATCGAAAGCGGGGTTCAGCACGTTCACGCCTTCGGGCGCGATTCGCGTATCCCCGATATGCGTCATCTCTCGCGTGTCTCGCTGTTCAATAGGAATCTGTAGCCCGTTTGGGAGGTCTCTATCTATTGTTGAGAGGGGCGCGGCGACGTAGAACGGGATGTTGTGATGATGCGCGACAACAGCGAGGCTATAGGTTCCAATTTTGTTTGCGGTATCGCCGTTTGAGGCGATTCTGTCCGCCCCGACCACCACTGCATCCACGCGCCCTTGCCGCATAAGGCTCGCCGCCATATTGTCCGCTATCACCGTGACGGGAATGCCCTCCTGCACCATCTCCCACGCCGTCAGCTTCATTCCTTGCAGGCGAGGGCGCGTCTCATCGGCGTATACGTGGACGTTTTTGCCCATCTCCACCGCGGCGCGAACCACGCCCAACGCCGTGCCGTAGCCCACCGTCGCGAGCGCCCCCGCGTTGCAGTGCGTGAGGACGTTGCTATTATCTGAAAGCAGGTCGGCGCCGAACCAGCCCATGCGGCGGTTTGCGGTCAGGTCTTCCTCAAGCATGAGTAGCGCCTCGCGCATCAGCGCGTCCTTGATGTCCACCACGCTACCGGGAGTATTTCGCGCTAGATTCATCTGCCTGTCTACCGCCCACATCAGATTAACGGCGGTGGGTCGCGCCGTGCGAAACCTCTCCGCGATAGGCTCCAACCGCTCGATAAAGGCTTCGCGCCCCTCTGCAATCAGATTTCGCGCCGCCATAGCGATACCCAGCGCCGCAGTGCAACCAATCGCGGGCGCTCCTCGAACGACCATCGCGCGAATCGCCTCTACCACGTCGCGCCAATCGGTATAGTCGAGGTGGCGCATAATGGCGGGGAGGGCGTTCTGGTCTATTAAGCGAAGGCGACCACTCTCCCATGAGACGGTTTGGATGATTTTCGCGGGTCTTAGTTGCGACATCGGTTTCGATTTCTCCTTAGCGTTTTAAGCGTGAACTGCGGCGTAGTGCAAGGCGTGATGACAGGGACTATCCAAATCGAGCGGTATGCGACGTATCAACTCCAGAGCCACGCTCTTGATTCGCTCGGCGTTCTGACTAAAAACGGCAAGCACCTCCGACGCATTGACGGGAGGAACCTCGCCCAAAGCGACAAGCCCACTATCATAATCGGTAACTAAAGAGATATTCACCACCGCAATCTCCTGTTCCAGCGCAAGATAAGCCTCTGGGTACTGCGTCATGCCCACCACATCCCACCCGGACTGCGTAAACCACTTGCTTTCGGCTTTTGTAGAGAAGCGGGGTCCTTGTATCACAACCATAGCGCCCGCCTCATGCACAGTGATTCCCTGCTCGCGTATCACGTCTATCGCCAACCGCCGCAGGTGGGGGCAGTAGGGGTCTGCGGGGCTGACGTGATGCACAACAGGTCCCTCATAGAAGGTGTCGCTACGTCCGCGAGTGCGGTCTATATACTGGTCGCAAATCACAAAGTGACTCGGCTTTATATGCGTTTGCAGGCTTCCCACCGCGCAGGGACTGATGAGGTAGCGCACGCCCAACTCCTTCATCGCCCATACGTTGGCGCGGAAGTTGATTTTGTGTGGCGGAATGGTGTGATGTCGCCCGTGTCGGGGCAGAAACGCGACTCGCTTCCCCTCCAACTCCGCGAGAAAAATACTATCGCTAGGAGCGCCGTAGGGGGTTTCGAGGGCTATCTCCTCGACATTGGGAAGCAAGGAGTAGAATCCGCTTCCTCCGAATACGCCGATGTCGGCGCGGGGTTTCTCTTGAACTGCCATTAGTTCCTTGCCTCTTGAAGTTGTCGCTCAATCTCCTCCCACTCTTCAGGAGTATGATTTCTTGGTGGAAGGGACTGTAAATACTCCCATGTGGACGCAAATTGAGGGGTAGCGTGTTCGGTTTCGGCTTTCAATATGATAAGTTCCACCCCTTCTCCTTCAACAAGTTCGGGAGAGGCGAACTCTACACGGTTTCCGGGCAGTACATGAGTTATTAAGCGAATAGCGGTTTGTGTCATGCTTTGGATCCTCTATGCTATTATATCACAAGCCGTAGTATTGAACGCCGCTTCGTGTGAATAGTCGCGCTCAACCTTCTTCCTAATCCTCAAAAATCAACCGTGTACGCAAAATACTGTTCGCCTACGGGGTCGGCTTTCACAACCCACTCGCCTTTCGGGTTCAAGATTCCAGAGGGCGCGGAGCAGGGAAGATTTGTAGGAGCGCAGTTATCCACCGTCGCAATCCAGAGTTTCCCTGACATGGCTCTCACGCGCAGATTCGACTCGTGGAGATGCCAGAATACCTCTGAGAGGGGACTGCCATCTCGCCCGCCATTCACCGCATGAAAGATAATCTGCGTCCCTAGTTCGGCGTGTTGTTGAGTAAGGTGGGGGTCGGGCATGGGGGTACACATTGGATTCGCCCAGAGGTCGTTGCAGATAAGCCCGCCCGCGCTCACGCCGTTTATGTCGAACGTTCTCAGGGGCGTTGTCGCGTAGTCGTTGATTTCGCCCTGCGTGGGTTGCGTCATGGTTCCGCACCGCAGTATCTTGCTATGAAACCCCAGAAACGCGCCCTCTTTCGTATAGAAGCGAATCTGGTTATAGCAGAGTCCGTCGCTCGGCTCTACAAAGCAGGTTCCCAACGCCAAAGCGATTCCGCCCATTTTTGCGTACTCTACTATTTCATCAAGAGCCGCTTTCACCGCTTCCACGTCGAAATGGGGGCGATACCCGCTCAGAGAGCCTTCCGGCGTAAGAAGAATATCGGCTTTTTCCGTCACGGCGTAATCTATAGCGCGGCGAAGCGTCGCGATATTTGTAGGTATGTCGTTCGTAACCGGAATTTGCGCTCCGGCGATACGTAGTCTCATTCTCTCTCTTCTCCTTTATGCTTGCGGTAGAGTCTCCAACCGACACTCCATAGCGCTCCATAGTAGATAAATACAAGCCATGCGGGGGGCGACGGCGTGTTGATAACTCCGCCGCCCAAACCGCCCCAAAACTGCACCCAATTTATAGCAGTTTTCAACAAAACTTTCAACATTTCAACAATCGGAACAGACAAAACCGGGTGAATAGCGTCCAAAAACGCGCTCAAAAACCCCAACGCCAAAATAGGCGCTACTAGAGGGACAACCATCAGATTCGCGAACACAGAGGTTAGGGATATGTTGTTGAAGTAGACGGCGATAAGCGGCATAGTCCCCATCTGCGCGACGAATGAGATAGCGAAACAGGTCATTAAGTAGCCCGCGAACTTGCGAAAAGCCCTCTGTGCGCTAGTGTTTTTAGGGATTCTCGCTCCCATATTATGAATTCCGCGAAGGCAGGAGGGCATGAAAAGCACGAGCGTTATCACCGTCGCAAAAGAGAGTTGGAAGCCCGCCTCCATCAGAGAGTAAGGGTTCAAAATCAGCAGAATCAGCGCGGCTAATCCCGCCGCGTTCCACCAGTCCGGCTCTCGCTCTACAACACGCGCAAACAGGTAGACGGAGGCGATAACTACGGCGCGAATCACAGCGGGTCGCCCCTCCGCCAGAAAAGCGTAGAGAATCAGCCCGCCTAACGTGAAAAAAATCGCCGTTTTGCGAGAGAGTCTGCACCCGCGAAACAGCGCCATCAGAAGCCCTGCCGCTATCCCGACGTGTAGCCCCGCCGTTGCGAGAATGTGAATCGTTCCTGTCCGCTCGAAGTCGTCGCGTAAAGCGCCCGCGATTTCAGCGCGTTCCCCAAACAGAATCCCGTTCAAAACGCCCGCTAACTCAGGAGACAGATGTATTTTTGAAGAGGCTATTAGGCGCGTTCTTAGGGCGAATATCGCGCTTAAAAGCGGGTTCCCCTCATTAGAATCGGGAAGTTTTTCCATTCGCTTGGAGATAAGAGTGGCGCGAATACCCTGCGTCTTCAAGTATTGCGCGAAGTCGAAGCCGCCCGGGTTCCGCTGTCCTTCCGGTATCTCTAAATCTCCTAGTAGGCGGATTCTCGAACCATAGGCGGGTAGGACGTTTCCAGCGCCTTGAGGTTGGTAGGCATAGACCTGTAGAGTTCCCTCCGCCCTCTGCGGACTCTCAAACGCCCTCTTCCGAACGCTCTCCACAGCCAGTCGAAACTGAAGTTTGAGTCCGTGATTCCTACTCTTGACCTCCTTAGAATCCACATCTGATACCAGTACGCCTGTCACACTAATACTCGCAGGGGCAAAGGAAGAAATCGCGTCGGAGGGTAGGTAATATGCGAGGCTCATACGCCAAAACCCAAGCATAACCGTAACTAAACAGATGGCGGATACCCCATACAAGGAGCGGCGGCGTAGCGCGAAAAGCAGAAGCGCGGGGAGAATCAAAGCGATAGGAATGAGAAGTAGAGCAGGAGCGAAAGCGCGAATCAGAATCCCGATAGTAAACGCGAAAACGACGCTGATGAGAGGACGCTGGCTCATCTCAAAGCCCTCCTTTAGCCGCCCGTAAGACGGCACACGGGGCAGAGACTGTACTCTGTGTTCTGCGCCGCCTGACAGCGCGTACAGACCTTCCAGCCGCGTTCGATACGCCAGTGCCGCAGTTTCGCATCTAGCGCGAGGCGATGGGCTATCTTTTCGCGTATCACATCGTCCTTGATATAGATTAACTCCTCCAGTTGGGCGCGAAGTTGCCCCCTCTCGGCAGGTTCTAAAATCACAGACTTTAACTCTTCGAGGAGAGGAGTCTCAGGAACGATGGGAACGCTCTCCTTCTTGAGTTTACGAACACGAAAACGAATATCCGTAATACGCGACTTGCCTAAAAAACGGTTTAGTTCCGCAAGGATACGAGGTTTATAGAGAGTCAACTCGTGCGACCAGACGGAACTTTTTGTATTCACAAAAAGAACCCCGCCGTTCACGCTCTCCGCCTCGGTAGCCCCCGCCGCTTGGGGCCCCACCACGCGCTCCCAGTAGAGCGTAGCGAGATTCCCCTGCAACTGCTCGGCGTTCTCGTGGCTCTCCATCGCATGAGAGACGGAGCGCATGGCTTGAGTCAGGTCATTGGCAAGAGGTCCCTGCTTCCCTTGAAGGCGGTGGCGCAGGCTTTCGTCTATCTGTTTTGCGTCGTCAAGAGGCGATTTCAACCGATTCGGAGGCTGTTTCGGGCTTGTTAGCCTCTTTTTCGGCGAGAATTCGGCTATTTCGGGTTTTTCTTCGGACATCAGGCGTTACCACTCCATTGGCGACTTGAAAGGTGGTCGCCTCTGCAAGTATCTCTTTGGGAAAGGGACGTAAACTGGTGCAGGTGATAAAAGTTTGACATCTGCGGCGCACCCACTCTAGCAGGTGAGCGCGGCGATTATCGTCTAAATCGCTCATCACATCGTCAAGAAGCATTACGGGCGGCTCCCCCACGTAGTCTTGAATCAGTTGAAATTCGGCGAGTTTCAGAGCGAGAGTCGCGGTTCTCTGCTGTCCCTGCGAACCGTAGAGCCGCGTTTCCGCCCCGTCAATAAAGAATCCAATGTCATCTCGTTGGGGTCCCAGCAGAGTCACGCCTCTACGCGCCTCTTCTAGCCCCATCTCCGCCATCTGCTCGCGAAACGCCGCCGCGATTGCCTCCGTGTCACTGAGGGGCGATTCCACGCGAGTCTGAGGGGCTGACTCGCTTGCAGGAGTCGCATCTTGAATCTCAGTCAGGTATTGCGTCTCCCTATTTGTCTCTCGAATCATCGAGTTATCAACAACAGCGGTTGAAAGTGTTGAAAGTTCAGCGGGTTTCGGGAGGCGAACACTCGGCAGATAGCGAATTTCGAGGTTTTCCTTGCCGTCTGTCAAGGCGCGATGCACCTGATTCGCAAGCGGAGCCAGCCGCTCAAGGTAGAATCTCCTCTTTTCGATGATTGGAGCGCCATAGTTTATCAACTGCTCGTTCCACACATCCAGCCCCAACTCCTTCGGCGGGCGGGGGCGGTCTCTCAACTCTTTCAACAGGCGGTTGCGTTGCGCTAAAACGCGCTTATAGTGACCTAAGTCGTATACGTAGCGCGGACTTATCTGCGAAATCTCGATGTTGAGATAGTGCCGCCTGTCCGCGGGTTCGCCCATCACGATAACAAGGTCTATCGAACCAAAGAAGACAGCGTTGAACTGCCCTAGTATATCAACGACCCTTCCGCGCTTGCTTCCGTTGATTTTGACCTCTTTTTTGTCGGTCTGAAAAACGGAGACCTCTAAATCCACATCCCCCTGACACTCTCGAACCACATCTGCCATAACGCGCGCTACATCTCCGCCACGAAAGATAAGTTCCGACTCTCTGCTCGCCCGCAGAGAGCGAGTCGTAGCCAGTAGCGAGAGGGCTTCCAGCACATTCGTTTTGCCCTGCGCGTTCTGTCCGTAGAGGATGTTCACTCCCTCCCCCGGATGAAGTTCCAGCGAGGGGTAGTTCCTAAATTGGTTCAGTTTTAGATAGCGAACACGCATTGCGTTTTGGGACTCCAAAAGAGGGATGGAATGAGCGAGAATAGAGTCGAGAGTAGACACAATTAGGATAGCATAGGATTCCACAAAACCTAAGAGAAGAGAATCAGAATCATACACATTATATATTTAAGAATCTAATGCTTATGATTCTTATTGTGTTGAAAAGACTCATAACTTGGCTCTTAGTAGACGGTTGAATCTCATTTTGAATCGCATTGAATCCAGACTCTGACGGATTCTGATAGACTCTGCGAGATTCTCACAGCGCAAAAGAGTCTACTGAATCGGTATTTAGCAGGACAAAAGTTTTCAACAATCGCCCCGATTCTCTGTTGAAAACTCTGTTGAAAACTGCCGAGTTTTCAACGGCTTTCAACAGCCTTTTTGGAATCAGGCGAGTTTTGAGTCCTAAGACTCAAAACTATACCCCTAGTTTTGAGTCTTAGACTCAAAACTTAGGGGAATCTTTCAACATAGTATAAGTTTAAGTGTTAAAAATAGTCTTTTGTGGCGAAGCCTCGCCTTGCTATTGTTGAAAACTCTGTTGAAAACTCACTTTTTTGTTGAAAACTTTAGACTCAATTATGACCAAAAACTGGTACAAAATGAGTCGTGGAATCAGGCTTCTAGGGCTTCGCGCACACTACGTAAAAGGTCTGCTTTGTGGAAGGGTTTGGAGAGGAATCGGGCTTCATTCGTGAGAAGCTGTTTCTCTAACGACTGGCTATCGGAGTGCGCGGACATATAGAGAATTTTGGCGGCGGGGAGTATCTGCTTGATGCGGCTCGCTAGCTCTAGCCCGTTCATTTGAGGCATGACGATATCCGTTAGGAGAAGGTGGATAGGCTCTTTAATCTCCTCTAACTTCTTCAGAGCGGCGGCTCCGTTTTCGGCGGAGAGTACGCGATAGCCACGCTCCTGCAAAGCCTGAACTGCGATGTCCCGAACGAAGGATTCGTCGTCTACAATTAGAACTGTTTCTGAACCCGAGTAGTCTGTGAGTTTGTCTCTATCTTGGGTTTGGGTGAGAGCCTCCGCTGTTGTTGGCAGGTGAATAGTGAAAGCGGTTCCCTCTCCTAAAACGCTTTCAAAAGTGATACTGCCTCGATGGCGTTGGACGATTCCGTAGCAGATTGATAAGCCCAATCCTGTGCCTTTACCCTGCCCTTTTGTAGTGAAAAATGGCTCGAAGGCGCGTTGTCGAGCCTCCTCCGATACTCCAGTCCCTGTATCTTTTACGCGAATAACGAGGTAGTTTCCTTGCGATAATCCCTGCGCTACCCTATCCCCAAGGTGAACGTTACTCGTCTCAATACTCAAGGTTCCGCCGTTAGGCATTGCATCGTTCGCGTTGAGGGCTAGATTCATTAAAACCTGTTGAACCTGAGTAGTGTCGGCGCTAATAGTGGGGTGACTAGCCATTTTTTGGAATACAAACGTCGTTTTTTGTCCAAGAAGGGGCGTGATGAGACCTATCGTCTCTTCGATAACTGAGTGTACATCCACCACTCTGGGAGTGATAATTTGACGACGCGCAAAAGTAAGTAGTTGGGAGGTTAGCCCCGCCGCTCGTTCGCTACTGATACGGATGTTGCTGAGGTAGCGGGTAAGAGGCGTATCTGTGGGGGCTGACATCTCCGCCAACTCCACATAACCTATAATCGCTGTGAGGATATTGTTGAAGTCGTGGGCGATTCCTCCGGCGATATGCCCCATACTCTGCATCTTCTGTGTTTGAAGAATCTGGTGTTCTAGCTCCTTCTGGCGGGTAATATCCGCCGCAACCCCGACAATGCGATAGAGCGTTCCTGATGAGTTGTAGATGGGGTAGGCGCGATGATGAATCCAGCGAACCTCTCCATTGGGGCGAACAATACGATAGTTGATGTCTATCTCTTCCCCTGCTAACTCCCTCCGCTGCATATCTATCACATAAGCGTAGTCTTCCGGGTGAATCGCTTTTTGGTAGGCGAGCGGGTTTTTATACAGAGTCTCCTGCGAGATGCCCCACACCTTAGAGTAGGCGGAGTTGATGTAGAGTAGTTTGAACTGGAAGATGTCGAATATCCAGAAAATCTCGTCAACGCTCTCGGCAATCTGTCGAAACCGCTCGTCGCTCTCTCGGAAGGCGAGTTCCGCGCTCTTACGCTCCGTGATGTCTTGCAAAATTCCTAAGCAACCATAAACCTCTCCCTCCGCGTCCCGTAACAGAAGAGAGTTGTCTGCGAAGTAACGAAGTTTACCGCTCTTTGTAATATAGGATTCATCCGTTTGCCACATCTCTATTTTTCCGGCGCGGAATAGCGCTACGGCTTCCGCCACCGTCAACCCTTTGAGCGCCCCTCTCATCTCAGGGGAAAAAGCGATGGTTTGGAGCAGGTCGGGGGTCACCTCCTCTGAGTTGTACCCCAACAACTCTCCGATACTTGTGTCTATAAAGGTGTAGGATTCGTTACGGAAGTCGTATTGAAAGACAACGCCGCCCATAGACCGAATGGCTTTGCGGTAGAGCGCTTCACGGCTTTTCGTCTCGGCTTCCGCTCTGATTCGAGCCTCCTGTAGGCGGTATTCGGTGCAAAGATGGGCTAGAGTGAGCGCGTAAAGCCGGGCCGTCTCTTGATTAGAGGGGGTTATTGGTCGCTGAGAGAGGAGATTATCTATCTCTAATAAGCCTATAACTCTCTCTCCATCCCATAAAGAGACGGTCAAATGCTCTCCGTAGCCTACTTCGTCGCCTATATGGTTCTGAATCTCTAGCCTAGGGTAGTAGACCCAACTCTCCTCTTGCAGGCGTGGCAATAGAGACGAATCTGGGGGGAGTGTGTACGCTTGAGAACGCTCATCGCGAATATCGCCTTTTTCATCTGTTCCATAGGAGCCTTGTAGTTGGTAACTATCCGCAACAAAGAACCAGATGCTAATGCGGTCAAAGCCCAAACGTTCACGCCCAAGCATTACGGCGCGTCTGCAAAGTTCATCAAACGATACTACGCCAGCCAACTCTTTTTCAACTGCACGAAGTTCTCGATGAAGTTGGTAGAAATCCTGTAGCGTAGCCTCTCGCTCAGACAGCCGCTCCGAAAGGGAGTGGTTGAGCTTTTGTAGACGCGCATTTTCGGCTTGTAGCGCCTCTAAGTCGCTATGGGGGGATGGGGTGGTTTTTTGTTCGCTCATGTCTCAAAAATAGGGTAAGGCGCATAGTGCGCTGTACTATCTATTATGGTATATTTTTTGGATTAGTTTGTCTTTTGTTCTGAGTTAGTCTTAACGTTGCGAAAAGCGAGGCTTTTCGGTATAATTCACACCAAGCCTTAGTCCTTTGCGTGAAAGCGAGCCAAACTCTCTTGACACTTCTCGAAGTGAACAGTTTACAGACCGAATTCAAGACCCCCGGCGGTCTTGTTCGAGCGGTGCGCGGCATCTCCTTTCAGGTGGAGCGCGGCGAGACAGTTGGAGTTGTGGGAGAGTCGGGTAGCGGTAAAAGCGTCACCGCGCTCTCCCTAATGCGTCTTATTCCAACGCCGCCCGGCTGCATAAAGGCGGATTCCATTCTGTTGGAAGGGCGGGATTTGCTGTCTCTCTCTTCTCGCGAGATGCAGAGGGTTCGCGGCAGTCAGATAGCGATGGTCTTTCAAGACCCTTTTACCTCCCTAAACCCCACTATGAAACTAGGCGAGCAGGTCGCCGAAACGATTCGCGTCCACAATAGTGTGAGCGCGACGGAGGTAAAGGAGCGGGTTCTGAAGCTCTTTGAGGCGATGCGCCTTCCAAGTCCGGAAATCCGGTATCATCAGTATCCCCATGAGATTTCGGGCGGGCAACGTCAGCGCGTGATGATTGCCATAGCCTTCGCCTGCAACCCCAAACTCCTTATCGCGGATGAACCCACTACCGCCCTTGATGTCACGGTGCAGGCGCAGGTTCTCTCGCTGATGAAGCGGCTTCAAACGGAGCATAACACGGGGACGCTACTCATTACGCACGATTTAGGGGTCGTTGCAGAGGTCTGCGACAGGGCGCTGGTTATGTATGCGGGGCAGATAGTGGAGAGCGGAACCGTTCAGCAGATTTTCCAGTCCCCAAAACATCCCTACACGCAGGGGCTTCTCGCCTCCCTTCCGCAGATTCACGCCGATAGCCGTCAGCGACTCGTCAGCATATCCGGACAGCCCCCCGATCTCGCCCGTTTACCGAAAGGGTGCGCCTTCTACGAGCGGTGTCCACGACGTTTGATGGACATCTGTACGCAAAAAGAGCCGCAAGAGACCGTTTTTGAGGATGGACAGACGGCGCGTTGCTTTCTGCACGGCAGTTAAGCGCCCCTGAATGAGGATATTATGACCGCCCTATTAGAAGTAAAAGGACTCAAAAAGCACTTCCGCGTTGTTCGGCAGAACGGTTTTCGCGCTGTCCGCGAGACGGTTCACGCTGTGGATGGCGTGGATTTGGAGGTTGCGACGGGCGAAACGTTAGGAATCGTTGGCGAGAGCGGTTGCGGCAAAAGCACTGTGGGCAGAACGATACTACGCCTTATCGAGCCGACGGAGGGAACCGTTCTCTGGCAGGGGGAGCGGCTGGACAGTCTGCGCGGAGAGGCGTTACGTAGTATTCGCCGCGACATTGGAATCGTGTTTCAAGACCCCTTCGCCGCGCTAGACCCTCGGATGTTAGTGGGCGACATCATCACAGAACCCCTCAAAGCGCACAAAATGGCGACATCGCGAACGGAGCGGCAAGAGAGGGCGCGGGAGCTACTGATAACGGTGGGACTACGCCCTGAGTTCGCTTCCCGCTATCCCCATGAGTTCTCCGGCGGGCAGAGGCAACGTATTGGAATCGCTCGCGCTATCTCGACGAACCCGAAACTACTTGTTTTGGATGAGCCAATCTCCGCGCTAGACATCAGCATTCGCGCACAGATACTCAATCTTCTGGAAGACCTGCAAACCGAGCGCGGCATCTCCTACCTCTTTATCGCGCACGACCTCTCCGTTGTGCGCCACATCTGCCACCGCGTCGCCGTGATGTATCTCGGCGTTATCGTAGAGCAGGCGAGTTCGGACAGCCTCTTCGGCTCCCCGCTCCACCCCTACACGCAAGCCCTTCTCTCGGCGGTTCCCGTCGCCGACCCCGCCATCCGAAAAGAGCGGACGCTACTAGAAGGAGACGTGCCAAGCCCTGTACACATTCCGTCGGGGTGTCGCTTCCGAACCCGCTGTCCCCTCGCGCAGGAGCGTTGCGCCAAAGAGACCCCGCTTTTGCGTGAATTAGATACCGCGCACTGGGTGGCTTGCCACTTCGCTGAAAAAAGCGTCGCCAGCGGCGGCTGAAGGGCGTTTTATTGCAGGATTTTGCGGATTTTGCTCGAACTAAGAGACAATGTCAGGCGACCTGTCTGATATTATCTCGCGTTTCGAGGGCGATGTTCGTTCAAATGTGGTAGTACGTCTGGAGGCAGGAGCATGAAGAGACGCTATTTTCTGTGCCTTGTTGCAATATATGGCTCTGTTTCGCTAACGGGAGTCGGATGTAGCCGTAAACTACAGGAAAAGCCCGCTCAGTCCATGCCTTGGCAAGTTTTCGCAAGTAAAGAGGGCGGCTTCTCCGTTGAGATACCTAGGGCTCCGGAATTTCAAAAACTGTCGGCGAACATCTCTAAATACTCAGTGAACCTAGACAATCACGAGCAGATGTATTTCGCCGCTTACATCGAACTGCCTCGTAGCGTTACGGAAAAAGCGGAAGTGGAGAAAGTGCTTCGCGTCTGGGCGGACGCGGAGTTGCAGAAACAGCGGGTCGCCGCTCCAGACAGCGAGAAGCCGTTGTCCATACAGGGTTATCCCGGCTCTGAAATCACGTTTCACTCCCCCAATCGGGATGGCGGGGAGACCATAGGAACGATACGACTTGTGATTGCGGACACGAAAGCCTACGAACTTGCGGTTTTGTTCAGCAATGGAAAAGGAACCCGCGAGGATAGTCAACGGTTCTTTAACTCATTCAGGCTTGCTAAACGATAGAGCGACGTTCTACAAGGAGGCGACGGATATGCGTAAAATTTCGCTTGGAACCGTGGGGATGTTATCTATTGTTGTCGCGGTTGCGGGAAACGCGAACCGACATCCTCAAACCCGCGAGGAGGCGATGGGGTCGGGTTTCGCCACTCTACTTATGATACTGGTCGGAGTAGCGTTCATCATCGCGCATTTCATCCAACGGAAGCGGCAATAGCCGTGCGACGAGAGGAGAAAAACGATGCCTTCGGAAAAAGAAACGGGGCTTGCCGCCCTTCAAAGAGGCGATTTTGCAAACGCGATACCCGCCTTAGAGAGTGCGATACTGTCTGACCCAAACGATTTCGACGCGCATCTCTATCTAGGCGCGGCGTATAGTCAGACGGAGCGGCATACCGAGGGGGTGGAGACTCTGACCAAAGCGGTCTACCTGCAACCCATGAACGCGCAGGTGCGCTACAATCTCGCCGTAGCGTTTGAACGCGCAGGGTGGAACGAGCAGGCGATAGAGGTTCTGCAACAGGTTTTGCAAATCCAGCCCGACTACGCGCAAGCGCAACAGGCTCTCACGCGCCTACAGCCCCCTGCGCCTGTTCTGCCGCCCATGTCCGCCCCGCAAGTAGCCCCCGGCTATGCGCCCCCCGGTCAAGGCGCTATGCCCGGCTACGCGCCTCCCGGACAGACCCCCGCCCCGATACCCGTCCTACAGCGCCCACAGACGTATGGCTCCTCAGCGCAGATGCCCAACCCCGCTCCGCAACCTATCTACGCGCCGCCCGTTCAACCCGCTTCGATAAGCAATAAGAGTATAGCAGGCGGAATTGTGGCGCTATTCGGAATAGCCATCGGAACAGGGTTCGCTCTGGGGTATATCATGGTGGAGATGAGGTCGCCTATGCCCATAGGCGTTATCACGGGCTACACTACAGGCAAAGCGGCGCGGTTTTTCGCAGGAGGAGCGACAAGCGCGACAGGAGTGATAGCGGCGCTCTTCGCGGCTATCACTTGCGGGACGATTATGCTCGTGTTGAAACTGAGCGGATTCGACTGGTCTAGCATATTAGTCTCTTCCGTTTTAGCGGTGATATGGGCGTATCGCATTGCGAACGGGAGTTCAAAACACTAGGTCGCTCCCAACTCGCCCGGGTTCAGCCCCGCGAGTTCCGGCAGGACGAAAATCCCGTCCTTGCGAATCAGAACATCGTCAAAGTAGATTTCACCTCCGCCATATTCAGGACGCTGAATACAGACCATATCCCAGTGAATCTGAGAGCGGTTGCCGTTGTCCGCCTCCTCGTAAGCCTGACCGGGCGTGAGGTGAAAACTACCCGCGATTTTCTCGTCGAATAGGATGTCCTTCATGGGTTTGAGGATGTAGGGATTGAAGGCGAGCGACCACTCGCCGATATACCGCGCCCCCTCGTCCGCATCCAGAATCTCGTTCAGCTTCGCAGTGTCTCCCGCCGCTGTCGCCTCCACAACCTTGCCATCTTTGAACACAAGGCGAATGTTGTTGAAGACAGTTCCCCGATAGAGCGTCTCGCAGTTATACTGAATGACCCCGTTCACGCTATCTCGAATCGGGCAGGTGAATATCTCGCCGTCTGGCACGTTCGCCTCGCCGCTACAGGGAATCGTCGCGATTCCCTTTTTGCTAAACGTCAAATCCGTTCCCGCGCCCGTGATGTGAACCCTGTCCGTCTTGTCCATCAGGGCGTGGAGCGGCTTCATCGCCTCTGCCATCTTTGCATAGTCCACCCCCGTGCAGACTCGAAAATAGAAGTCCTCGAACGCTTCCGTACTCATCCCCGCCGCCTGCGCCATGCTAGGGCTGGGCCAGCGCAGAACCACCCACCGAGTTTTGGGAACGCGCACTTCGCTATGCACTCTATGCCACCAGTGCTGTTCGTACAGTTTCATTTTATCGGCGGGAACGTCGCTGAGTTCGCTGATGTTGCTGTTTCCTCGTAGCCCGATGTAGTACTGCACCGACTCCATGCGCTGACGCTCAATGGCTCCGATGGTCTTCATCTGCTCTTCGGAGGCGTGGCGCAAAAGGGCGCGTTGGACGGGCATCTGGTAGGCGGTGACGAGAGGTAGCCCTCCCGCCTCCGCGACAGCGCGAATTAACTCTACGGTGAAATCTGTGGGGATGTCGAACGCCTCAATGAGGACTTTGCCGCCCTCTTTTATGCCGAGGCTGTGGCGAACGAGGAGTTCTGCAAGTTGTGTATAGCGGGGGTCTTTCATATTCGGGTAAGAGCCTTTCAGCGGTCAATTATGGCAAGCGAAAATATATTCGCCTTGCAAACCGCCCCTCTCCCAATTCCGGAGAGGAGCAGTCTGTAGGACGAAACGAGGGCTGACGGAATAGAGAGGGCGTGAAGCCTCCCAACTACTCTTTTTTCGGAGGCAGGGCGCGCACTTTGCCCACTGTGATGCCGCCATCTACAAGGAGCGTCTGCCCCGTTATGTATTCGCTGGCGGAGGAGGCGAGAAACACCACTGCGCCGTCAAGGTCGTTCGGCTGTCCGGGTCTCCCCAGAGGAATCCGTTCGCTGAGGTACTCCACCCACTCCTCATTACGGTACATGACTTCGTTCTGCTTCGTTTTGAACCAGCCGGGCGCGAGGCAGTTCACTGTCACGCCATGCTCGCCCCAGTCGTCTGCGAGGCTCATGGTCATCTGCTTCACGCCGCCTCTGCTTGCGCCGTAGGGAGCCAGCCCCGCATAGCCCGCCACGCAGGTCACGGAGCCGATATTGATAATGCGCCCGTACTTGGCGGGAATCATCTTTCGGGCGATAGCCTGAGAGACGAAGAAGGTTCCCCGCAGATTCGTCTCCAAAATTGTGTTCCAGTCCTCCCACTGCACATCCAGAGCGGGTTTGCGGATGTTGCAACCCGCGTTGTTCACCAGAATATCAATTTTGCCGTAGTGGCTGAAAGCCTCCTCCGCCATGTTCTGGATGCTATCGTAGTCACGCACATCCAGCGGAACGCAGTAGGCTTTGCGCCCCAGCGCCTCAATCTCCGCCTTGAAGTCGGCGAGACTTTCGCGAGTCCGACTGGTTATCACGAGGTCAGCCCCCGCCCGCGCCAACGCCCGCGCCATGTACTGCCCTAGCCCCCGGCTCGTTCCCGTGACAATCGCCACGCGCCCCGTGAGGTCAAAAAGAGGGTTGCTCATACTGTTTTCTGCACCTTATATTTTGATATGTAACGCCGATTACGGCTTCAGCAAAACCTTCATCAGCCCCGCTTCGCCCGAATAGAGACGGCTGAACCACTCGCCGCCCTCCTCCAGAGGCGCGACGCGACTGATAAGCGGCTCCACGTTGATTTTGCCGCTTGCGATAAGTTCGAGGCTCGTCCCAAACTCTCCCGCAGAGGCGCACGACCCCCGTATCGTCAGTTCGCGAGTCACCATCCACTGTAGCGGCAGTTCGATATTGGGGGAGAGGTTGCCCACAATGGTCACGTTGCCGCCCTTGCGAACACAGCGCACGGCGGTCTGCACAGCGGGCGTATTGCCAACGGCTTCGATACACACGTCTGCGCCCCTGCCGCCCGTCAGCCCCAGAATCTCCGCAACTACATCGGTCTCTTTACTTACCTGAATGCCGAAGTCCGCTCCAAAACTACGCGCCATCTCCAGTTTATTGCGGTCTAAGTCCACCGCGATAATTTTGCCGCACCCCGCAAGCCGTAGCGCCTGTACCACCAGCAGACCAATCATCCCCGCGCCCACCACAACCGCCGTGTCGTTCAGTTTTATGGGGGTGATGTCGGTGGCGTGAACGGCGATAGCCACAGGCTCAGCCATTGCGGCGTACTCGTAGGGCAGACCCTCCGGCATACGCACGAGAATATGCTGAGGAACGCTCACATAGTCGGCGAAGGCTCCGTTGCGGCGGTAGTCGTCGCAGGATACGCCTAGCACCCGCCGATTGTCGCAGAGGTTCGTCTGCCCTTCGCGGCAGTAGTAGCAGTTCCCGCAGAAAATCATCGAGTCGAAGGTCACAGAGTCGCCGACCTTCCAGTCGTGGACGTTCGCGCCCGTCTCGGTTATCACGCCGGAAGCCTCATGCCCCATGATGATGGGGGGGATGCGCCGTCCGCTACTGCCGTCCATCCCATGAATATCGCTCCCGCAGATGCCGCAAGCGTGGACGTGTATCAACACCTCGTTCGCGCTCACCGTCGGCTCCGGGACTTGCTGTAGTTCAAAATGCTTGTATTCCGTTAAAACAAGGGCTTTCACAATTTTCTCCTCTAAATAGGCTATTTCAGCGCGGCGAGAACCGCTTCCGCGTGTCCGTCCGTCTTCACTTTGCGGAAGACGTGGCTCAAGGTTCCGTCCGGCGCTATGACGAACGTTGTGCGCTCGATTCCCATATACTTCTTCCCATAGTTCACCCTCTCCACCCAAACCTCATACGCCTCCGCAACCTGATGGTCGGCATCTGCGAGAAGCGAGTAGGGAAGATTGAACTTCTCGGCGAAGTTGGACTGCGCGGAGACCGTATCCGGGCTGATTCCTAGCAGAACCGTGTCAGACGAATCGTAGTTCGCCTTTGAGTCGCGGAAGCCGCAAGCCTCTATCGTGCAGCCGGGCGTATCCGCTTTCGGGTAGAAGAAGAGAACTACGGTTTTGCCTCGCAATGCGGAGAGCGAGACTGTCTGCCCCGACTGGTCGGGCAGGGTGATGTCGGGAGCGATGTCGCCCACGTTTGGCATGGTCATTTTCCTTTCTCAAGAAACATCTATGGAGGGAAGTTCTCCGTTGAGCATTCGTTTTCCTGCTTCACTCGTTTTTGCCTATAGTTCTAATGGATAGTTGTTCGCCATTGACGGACGTATAGAGCAAGTCTAAATGGAGGCGCGAATAGGGTAAAACAGAGAGGTAACTTATTGGGGCTCTTTTTATTAGGTCGCCCAGACAACACAAAACGCAGAAACCTGCCAATACAATCGTTTCAAGGAACCAGACGCAAATGTTATCCGAACAGACCCAGTACGCTCTTCGTAAAGCAGGTTGGTCGGAAGAGAGGAGGCTAGAGCCAGAGGCGATTGAGCGACTCTATCTCTCTATGGGCATCCCTTGCTTTCCTATGGTTCTGGAGTTTTTGCAGCAGTATGGCGGGCTCGTCATTGAACGCAGGTGGACAAAGGCGCGCTCCACTCAGTTTGCTTTTGATTTCGCTTCGCTACTGCCTTACATGACTCCCTACTGGATGAGTGATTTAGAGGAAGAACTCGTACCTCCAATCTGTCCTATCGGTAAGGTGGCAGAAGGTTACTATACGTTGATGATGGATGAAGCGGGCAGGGTCTACGCTCACGGAGACGGCGTGTGGTTTTTGGGGTATACGCCCGATGAGGCGCTGAATCTGCTTTGCGAAGGTGGAGACCTGTTCGGAGAACTGCCGTATGAGGTGAACAAATACCCGGAGGTGCAAAGTCCGCCCATTGAGATAGAAGGTCAGCAGGTAGCGGTTGCATCGGCTATGCCTTCAGAGTACCAAGCCCTGTTGAAACTCCTTCCGGGGTGTAAAATTACAGGGATGGCGCGGTATGCGTATGTGGAGCCAACGGCAAGCGAGGTCAAGTACAATCTGCTTCCTGAAGACCTATTCGAGTTTTCAGAGGGCCCCATTCTTATAGATGTAGACACAGGCGACAGTATCGGTCTCCACTGGTATAAGAGTATCACATCCCTCTATGTCTGGTTAGAGCGTAGTTCGTCGCTCCCGTTTAGGGCGCGTTATCCGATAGAGGAGGCGGGGCGCTATCACCGGATAGAGATTACCCATCCCGCCTATAGCTCCGCTGATTTGCATCGAGTCGTAGGTAGCGCTATTCAAGAAACTGTTGTGTTTAGATACCCTTTCGCTCAGGAGAATCGATTCATGATGACGGCGGTGCAGTTCACGCTGGACAACGGGAGTTATCTGACATTCGCCCACGACGAGGCGAAGCGAATAGAGAACTTGGGCGTTCTAGTGACGACGATAGACTATACTCTCTTAAAAAAGAGCGATGGAACTCCTCTTTTCGAGAATAGCGAGGCTCTTTACCGCTTTGCGCTCTCTCCATAACGCTCTTATCGCCTATAGCCTCGCATTGAACGCCTCGCGCAAAATGGAGAGAAACAAAAATTCCAGCGAAGAAAAGCGGAAGACAGAACGCCCCGAAATAGGTTATCCTATCGCTATCGAAACTCTGCAAAGGAGACCGACATG
Organism: uncultured Chthonomonas sp.; assembly: GCA_903821495.1. Lineage (GTDB taxonomy): Bacteria > Armatimonadota > Chthonomonadetes > Chthonomonadales > Chthonomonadaceae > CAIJLM01. The sequence goes on from CAIJLM010000674.1 coordinate 27,958, forward strand.
GGATTGAGCCGCGAAACGATGTTAGAGCGGATGTACGCCAGCGACAAAACCTACAACGGGCGTTTTCTGACGGGGGTTCTCTCGACAGGTATCTACTGTTTGCCCTCCTGCAACGCCCGCAAGCCCAAAGCCGAAAACGTGCGCTTCTTTCCCTCCGAGGCGGAGGCGCAGACGGCGGGGCTACGCGCCTGCCGCCGTTGCCGACCAGACGCTTTCTATCAGAACCACGACCCCGACTTGGAACGGCTACTCGCGCTCGTAGAGCGGATACGGCGGGAGCCAAACGCCTTCGCGGATGTGTCGGACATGGCGCGAGAGTCGGAAATCGGCGTGACGAAACTGACCGCGCTCTTCCGTCAGCACTACCACGCCACGCCCGCCAACTTTCTCAATCAGGCGCGAATCGCACAGGCTTGTAGGTTATTGGCAGACCCGCAAGAGACGGCGAAAAGCGCCCTCGACATCGCGTTTGAGGTTGGCTACGAGAGCCTCTCCGCCTTCAACGAGAACTTTCGCAAGCAGATGAGCCTATGCCCCAGCGAGTACCGTAAACTCGGCAAATCGCCCGCGTTCAGCCTCGCCCTGCCCCCCTCCTATCGTGCGGAGTACGTGTTACGGAACTTCTGGCGCGACTCCAAAAGCGCGATGGAGAGCGCGGAGGGGAGTCGCATCACGAAGGTTGTACGTTTGCAGGGAGGCATCGCCCTACTGCACATTGAGATAGAGGCGGAGCGGGCGGTATGTAGCGTGGAGGCGGCTACCGCGCTAGGCGCTGACGCTCTCCGCGCCGCCCATGCGGTAGCCCTGCGCCTGCTTGGGCTGACCTCCGACCCCCTCGCGTTTGAACGCAAACTGGAGGCGGAACCCGAACTCTCTCCACTTATAGGAGACCGCGCTGGACTACGTATCCCGCTAACGGGCGATGTCTTCGAGGCGCTAGTCTGGTCTATCATCGGGCAACAGATAAACCTGCCGTTCGCGTTCACTCTGCGCCGCGCCCTCGCGGAAAAGTGCGGAACGCGCTACAGTGACCGCTATATCGCGCACCCTACCCCCGAACAGGTGGCGAACCTTGAACCCTCCGACCTAACCGTCCATCAATTCTCACAGCGCAAAGCGGAGTACCTGATAGATACGGCGCGCCTGATTGTCTCCGGCGAACTGCTAAACGACTTCGCGACAGCGCCCGCGACGCAGGTTGAGAAACGCCTTTTGTCGGTGCGCGGCTTGGGACCCTGGTCGGTCAACTATATCCTTATGCGTGGTTATGGGTACGCCGACTGCGTTCCTCTCGGCGATTCGGGGCTACGCACCGCTCTTCACAGGTTCTTCGCGCTAGAGAGTAGCCCCGACCTCGCGCAGACCGCAACGCTTATGGAGCCGTTCGCGCCCTACCGTAGCCTCGCTACCTATCACCTCTGGATGACATTAGGAGACCCTGCATGAACTATTTTGCACATACGTTTGAGACCCCGATGGGCAGTCTGTTGAGCGTTGTTGACGAGAATAACGCACTTGTACTATTGACCTTCTGCGAAGACCAACCGCAAGCGGAACTCATTTTCGCGAAGGAGTTCAGGAAGGCTTGCGTCGCGTGGGATGCGGGGCGAAATGCGCTAGTAGAGGCGCAACTGGGCGAGTACTTTCTAGGGGAGCGTCAGGCGTTTACCCTCCCCCTTCAAGCGAAGGGAACGGAGTTTCAACAGCGAGTCTGGGAGGCTCTGGTCAACCTGCCTTACGGCGAGACCGCGACCTACGGAAAAATTGCGGCGGCGCTCGGAAACCCGAACGCGAGTAGAGCGGTGGGGCGCGCCAACGCCACAAACCCTATCGCTATTGTTGTGCCATGCCACCGTGTTATTGGGGCGAAGGGGGCTTTGACGGGCTACGCCTTCGGTCTCTCACGGAAGGAGCGTCTGCTGGAGTTAGAGCGGAAGAGCGCGGGGTAACGCTTGGGGCTGGTAATTTAGGGGGTTCATAGTAATTGTGTCACGGTAGCGCGGATGTTTACGTATCTTTGTATATAGATTAGAGTGTAACCAGACACCCTGCTGAAATCTGAAAATCTACCTACATGGAGGTATTACAATGAATCTCAAAATAAATCAACGCACCCTGATAGGCGCTTTTGCGTGCGGCGTCGCTCTGCTCGCTACAACTTCGCAAGGCTTCGCCCAGAGACAAAAAGAGGATAGACGAAGAGACGATTCTCGCGTAAAGTTCACGCGCTCTCACGAAGACAAACGTTTCGATAACGGGATAACCCTGCGACATAGCGCTCCCGTGACAGACCGCGAACTGACGCGGTTCTTCCCGCAACATCAAGCCTCTTACAACCACTACGCCGCTAAACGGGATAGGGTGGATGTCGTTATCTCTCCCTTTAGTTTCCATATAGGGATACTGCCGCGCTATATTGAGCGCCGCCACGTGGAGATGTTGCGTCCTCCATCCATCTATATTGAGGCTCCCATCTACACGAACAACCACTACGTCGTAAGGGACTATAGCCATGACGACTACTACCTGTCTCGCCATCGCGAGGAGAGCCGGTGGCGAAGCGAAAGAGGGCTAGGGCGCGCTACGGAAGATATTGAGGACGCTTTCCGCTATAACGACATCTCTATGCTCGTAAGGCACGCCGACCCGGAAACGAAAATCGCGATATTTTCTAAGGGAGACTATCAGTACTCTATTCAGTCTGAGGAGTACATGAACCTGACCCGCGACTTCATGCGGAACGCGGAAACCACCTTCTTCAACATCTATCGGGTGCGCTATCGCCAAAACGGGGTCTTTAACGCTTACGCCAAGCACTCATTCAGAGATCAAGACGGTAGAACGCAAACGATCTATCTCTCCATAGTGTTGGAGCGTATTGGGGACAACTGGGTTATCACCCAGATTGACACCGCCCCTCAGAAGACTTCGGGGTAGAACCGCGTGAAGCGCGGTGCGGACACAAACAGAGAGGTCTATCAAAATTGGAGTTTAATAGACCTCTAGCGCGGGCGAACGGGCTACCTTCGCGCTTTGCCTCTAATGCGCGTAGCGGAACCCAACGTCCTCAGTTCCAGTTTCAGAGGGGCGGCGCAGACAACTTTAATAGCGCAAGCCCCTGCGTCAACCTCCATCGCGCTGGCGTTGACGGAAACACGCGCTATCTCCTTCCAGGTGGAGTCGGTGATGACCGCCTCCGCTCCGCCCTGATACTTCACGTTGCCGCCCGAAGGTATCGAAACGCCCTTTATATCGAGCGCCCGCACTCCGTTTATCTCCAGAGCGAGTTGCAAGAGAGGGGCGCTTCCGGCGACATGAACTGTCCACTGCAAGGGCTGTCGCGCCTCGTTATTCTGATAGGCGAACTTCGATTCTACGCCTTTTTGGGGGTCGTGCGCGAAGCGTGAGGAGTGGGCTTCGTATACGTCCCACCGATTTACTCCTACAGGCTTGAGGTGAAATTCGCGAGTGTTATCACGCATCGCCGCCTTGACGGAGGGTGGAAATGCGCCCGACATTCGCGCCTCCTCCCACTGGCGAATGGCTTCCAGAATGGCGCTTGTGGCTCCAAAGCGTTTTAGGGTGTCTGAAGAGTCGGGGTCGGCTTCCAGTTGCGCGGCGCTGGCGAGGCTCGAAGCGAGGGCGAAGCCCGCGTCAAACCCCGCAGCCCGCGCCAAAAGCCACTCCGCGTCCTCAATACTGGTATCGGGGCGAAGGGCGAACCAGCCTAGCATACGGGGCATTAGATTGCGCTCGAAGTAGACCTGATTCTTAAAGCGATAGAGCGTCTGACTCTCGCGAAACCCCGCGTACCAAGGCTCGCCCCAGTTCATGCGGGTAGCGATGTGCCAGTTGAAGTGACCGGGGTTGCTTGCGTCGTTGATACTACCGCTCAACTCCGGCGAAAGGCGGTCATACCACGCTTTTGTGAAGAGCGTGCGCCCATACTGCCCCATCCCCGTCGACCAGTTCCCCTCTAGCCCATCCAACGAGATTTGCAGGGTCTTCGCGTGGTTGCACAGTTTCGCGATACTGGTCGCCACCTCCTGCGTCAAATCCGCATCCGTCAGAAAGACCTGATAGTCGTGGTCGAGCAGCTTCCCAACAGAGTCTCCCGCTGTGTGCGCCGTCGCAGATGTTCCCCACGCCCCGCGCCGACAGTTCAGCAGTCGCCAAGGAGCCGCCGCCGAAATGGACTCGTAGCGCACTAACTCCTCGCCTATCATCACGGTATTGAGCGCTGTTTTCTTTGCGAAGTAGTCCGGAGAAGCCACCGCAATTTCGGTCTGCGTCGCGCCTATATCGCCCGTAAGAGGGCTTGAACCGATACGCGCCAGCCGCTTATCAGGCTTGGGAGTCACATAGGGGTCGTTGGGCGTGATGAAGTTCGAGAGGGTGTGAAAACCGACGTGTACGCCCGCTCTCTCCGCCTTCTCCACACAGGCTCGCAGACCGTCCCAGCCCTGCGGGAAGAGGTCGGGTTTGAGTTTGAAATGCCCCCATGTCTCGAAGGGCGAACTGTGGTAGAGGTATTTCAGCCCAGCGCGTCGCGTCATCGCAATAGCCTGTTCGATAGTCTTTTCGCTGAAATCTACAATGAGGTACGCCCCTGTAGCGCGCGGCGAGACTTTACCCCAAACTCCGTCTATAATAGGGTGCGGCAACCCCTCCGCA
>CAIJLM010000675.1 GCA_903821495.1 uncultured Chthonomonas sp.
GACTGTCCTCCTGAGTAGCCGTACTCTTGAATTTGAATGACTTTACCCGACTTGTTGAAAAGAAAGCCTAGGTGGGTTACGATTTTACGTTCGTGGTTTTTAGGGTCAATTTTGGTGATGGTATACCACCAGTAGGCTTCGCCCAAATCCACTTGCCCTTGTTGAGTTGCGCCTGCGCCGCCACCCGCTCCCCCTGCCGCGCCGCCTTCACCCAACGCGCCCAAACCACCCATCTTACCGCCGCCGCCGCCAGCTCCGCCGAATCCGGGAAGTCCGCCGCCGCTTGCGCCGAATGGCGAGCCGCCGCCGCTAGCGCGCCCTGCGCCTTGCGCCGCCATAATGCCAGCCATCATGCTTGCGGGAGGACCGCCGCCAGCGCCAGAGGGCATACCGCCGCCCATACCGCCAGAGCGAGCGCCCATCATGCCTGCCATACCGCCACCCATCATACCAGACATACCGCCGCCGCCACCGCCCATCGCCGCCATACCGCCCCCTGCGAGGCTATTTTGCGGCTTGGCTATGGAGTTCGGAGCGGACACTTCACCGCCGCCGCGAACCTCAGCGGGAGCCCCGTATTTTTTGAGAACGACCTTATAAGAATCGTAAAGGCGAACGCCTAAAAGGGACTGCGTCCCTTTGGTCTGTGCGTTGGCAGGAGCGATATTCGCACCCGCAAGGGCTACGGCTCCCAGTAAAATCACTCCGCCTTTAAGAACATTTTGTTTCGGCATTATGGAAACTCCCTCCCCCAGACGCGCCTTAAAACACGTCGGGATGATGCATATCGCAGATTGAAGCGAAGGAAAACCGCTATCCCCCGCATTGGTTGTTCGATTCGAGAATATCATCGGGCATTCCTGCCCTTAATTCCACTTGCACGCGAAATTTTACTCCACAGTGCGTCTTTTTTTTGTGTTTTGGGCGCGTAGCGCGTCCCGTTCGCTCTGTTTCGCGCTTTGGAGGCGGTTTTCGAGCGTTTTCATTGTCACTAGAGTATACCCCCGTTGTTTCAATTCTCGCAAAATAGCGGGCAAAGATTGAAGCGTGTTCGCCTTGCCGTTGTGCATAAGAACCACGGAACCGGGTCTTACGCGCTCCAAAACCATCTTCGCCACCTCTTGCGCGTTGATGACCTCCGCCCCGTACACATCCACCGTCCAAAACCCAGCGGTAATGCCCCATCTCTGCACGATTGCCGCCACTCCATCGCTCCAATTACCGCCCGGCGGACGCAGGAAGTGCGGGGTCTTTCCGGTAGCCAAAAACGCCGCCGCCTGAGTCTGCACTATCTCTCGCTCTAGTTCGGCGGGCGCGAGTTTCGCTAAGTTGCGATGAGTGTAGCTGTGATTCGCTATCTCCATCCCCATCTCCGCGATTTTTTTCGCGAGGTTCGGGTTCGCTACGACGTGCCGCCCAATGACGAAAAAGGTCGAGGGCGCTTTCGCCTCTGCGAGTAGCTCTAATAGCGGCTCCGTCATACCGGGCTTGGGTCCATCGTCGAAGGTGAGCGCGACGAACTTCTCTGTCGGCAGTCCTCCGTAGAGCGGCTCTCCCGCTACCTCTATCCCTCCGCACGCCTGTAGTTTCTGGCGCACATCGCGATAGTCGTATCGAATGGCGGCGGCTCTCCAAAACCAGCCTTGCGCCTTCTCTCGCTCTCCGGCTTGTAGCGCCAACTCTCCGAGGGTGTAGGCGCAGGCGCACCTATCGGGTTGTAGAGTGAGGAGGGTTGCGAGGCGCGTTCTCAGTTTAGCCCGCTTCTCTCGCTCCTCTTCGCTTTTCGGTTCGCCTTCCGGGTTCAGTACGCGAATTCGCTTGAGCGTTTTCCGAATCTCTACGCCGTTGGCGTTCATCTCTGTAGTTGTCAGGTCGTGCAGACCGTTCGGAACGGCGCTTGAGTTCCAGATGACGGTGTAGGGAAACGAGTTCACTAGCCCTACAGGTCGTCCATCTACCTCATAACTCACATAAGCCGTCGTCGCTTCGCTCTTCTCTCTCTGCAAGGAGACGTTGCCACGATAGATTTCGTCGCTGTTTTTCGGCAGTTCCAGTTTAAGGTTAGACGGCTCTGTCGTATAGCCTGTAGTGAGCGGGCGCTGTTTGTCGAAGGTCATCAGCGCTCCCCACGACTGCCGTAAAAGCGTATTCGCGGGGGCGTTCAGCGCGGCTTCAAGGCTTTTCCGCGCTTCGGCGGTCTCTCGTTTCGCGCTTCGCTCCATGCCATAGAGCGCATTGAACCCTGCAAGAGCGTTCGCCTCTAACTCTTTTTGACGTTTCGGGAGGGGCGAACTACCGATGAGCCACCGCGTATAGTTTTGCGCCAACTCTACGCCATCCGGGCTCGGCGCGCCCTCTTTCGCGAACTCGAAGTTCGCTTGGGCTTTTGCGAAGTCGCCCTCTGCAAGCAGTGCAAGCCCTAGTCCGTACAGTGCAAGCCTCTTATCTACAGGGCTTTGCAGGGCGCTCTCAAAGGCTAATCTCGCTTTGCGCGGCTCCCCTGCATAGAGCCAGATAGCGCCTGCCAGATTCTGTATCAGCCCATAGTCCGGTAACACGTCCAACGCGCTCTGCGCCTGTTTTCCCGCTTCGAGTATCTCCCCTTTGGCGAGGCTCTCTAGCGCATTTTGAAGGGGCGCGTAGGGAAAAGCGGTCTGCGCTTTCGCCTTAGTCGCGCTCAATCCCAGTAGGAGGAGAGCGCATAGCCCGAAAAGGCGACGCTTTCGATTGTTCATTCTATATAGTTTGTCGTGTTTCATGGGTAAAAGGTTCACGGTTCCACCTAAAAAGGGGGGGCGATTCCGTTATGGTCTCGCGATTCCAATATCTTTGCGTATTCGCAAAATATAGTAGAGGGTAGTTAGCATCTCTTTCGCTACCGCCTGCCGACTTTGACTCTGTAGTTGGGCGTTGTTTTCGCTCTTGAGGCAGGCGAGCCACATCCCCTGTAGCTTGTCGCCCTTCATGCTGACTATCATGCTGTTTGTTGTCATCTCGCGCCAGCGTTGTTTGTTTACGTCGGAAGCGTCTTTAAGTTGCGGGGCTTTGTGTAGGGGAACGATAGCTTTCCCCAACTGCGAAAGCAGTCCGAGATAGCCCTGTATTCGCGCCTTATAGAGGGCGGGGGTCTCTTTGGGTTGAGGAACGATGAGCCGTGCAAGGTAAGGGGGCAGGGGTTCGTCCTTGAGGCGCGTTCCCGGCTCCGCGATAATTTTGTAGACAACGTGGTCGAGCATAGCGGCGTACTCATTGATACGGCGTTGGTTCCACTCCACAGGTTTTTGCGCTTGCGCCCGCTGTAACGTGAAAATTAGTCCCAATAACGCCAGCGTCCGATTAAAAGGCATGAATAAAGTCCTGACTACTATCCCAGAATCTCAATGTTGCGTCTGTATTATACTCGGTAAGTCTTTTAGAAGTAGTCTGAGAACTCTTGTAATTACATAAAAGTGCGCGGTATTGGGCAGATTTGGGAGCCGATTTATCCCATAGA
>CAIJLM010000676.1 GCA_903821495.1 uncultured Chthonomonas sp.
GTAGGAATAGTCTATCACTTGTCATGTGAACGAGAGTCTCTTGACTATAGCCTAATTTTGCTCCAGGTCACTGATCACCGAGACAATGAGTTTGAGTACCGCTTCGCGCTAGACCCTATTCAGAAGCACTTTTACGATGTTGAATGGTTGCCTGACACTGGTGAAGGGCTACGCCGAAGATTCCATGAGCGGGCGCTGGAGTACTATACCGATAAGTCTATAAAAAACGACATGGCGTGGCATCAGATGCGGCTGGGTGATTATCAGAAAGCGTCCGATTTAATTCAACAGACGATTGCGGCGGACGAACGCGTGAATCAATTAAACAGGGCGCACTTCTTGCGAAAGTTCTTTTGCGACCATTTCGAGCCTATAGAGGGCAAATCCAACGAGGACTGCTCTATTTGGGCGCTCCAAAAGGCGGAGTTGGCGCACCTTCAATATCAAGCGGGTTGGAATATTAGGTATACGGAAGCGAAACTGGAAGCGCAAAAGGTGATAGATACCTATATCGCAAAACCTCGATTGGGGCAATATGGGCGGCACGACAACGCGAACGCGCGCTTGTTGGCGGAGCTAGTGACTGTCTCTATCGACTTTGAGTTGGTAGGCGAGGAGGGAGTCCGAGATGTAAACGCGCTCATCGCCGTTGTGGAGAGTTACTTGAAGACATGGACAGGCAGTTTGACCACTGCGAATAAAATTCAGGAGGCGAATGCCAATAACCTTTTGGGTATTCTGTATAACCGTAAAGGCGAGTACGTCCACGCTCTTGAGCTGTACCAAACTTCGGAACGAGAGTGGAGAGCGCTTAGAGATGACTTCGGCGTTAAGGTTGAGCCGCTCGATATTCTTCGCACACTGAGTAGCCAAGCGCGGTCTCTGATGCTATTGGGCAGAGCGGAGGAGGGCGCTAACCTTTTGGACGGCGACAATATCCTTCACGACGAGTCTGGTGTCTACGCGCGTAGCCAAGATAGAGCCTATGCGCTGGTGAACTATTTTCAGTGCCAAATGGCGCTTAACCAGATAGACCTTTTGCCGAAATCTGGAAAAGGACACCCGTTTTATACACCCGGAACGCCCCGACAACAGCAGGAAATTGATAAAAATTGCCCCCCTCCCGCCTCTCTACCATCGGAAAAATCTATAGTAGAGGAGGAGTGGACAGAGACCTATCAGGATACTTTGGTAGGCGCGCGGCTATTTTATGAGGGGGACTTTGCCGAAGCGAGCAGAGTGTTCGAGTACTGCTACAAGTGGTTTGAGATACAGGAAGAGCCGCGAGATGAGCGTATGCTACGCATCAACTTAGCTTTCGCAAATCTCTTTGGCATTGTAAACCCGTGGCGAGCGAACGGCTCCTTGAGCGGCGCGGAACAGAAGAGGATTGAAGAGATAGCGCTAGACCTCTTGAAGTACGCTCCTCTCATAGCCGACGAACCCATCGCCCGCGACTGTGTCACCTTCACGTTGTCAAAACTTTGTGATGAGGGGTTCTACTACGCCTCTGAGGCTCTGCAAGAGTGGACAGGTAGCCCTGAGTATCTGACGCACAACACGTATGAGACCCTGCAATCTAGTGTAGCCGACTTTGAGCGCCGCTTTGGTAAACTCCTCTACAATCAGGAGCCTGTCGACAACACGCGGGGCGAAAAAGTGAGAGGTTGGCTTCCTGTTATACTGATGCGCGGAGCCTTAATGTTGCGTCCCAAACCCATTACGCCAACCCCAACCAACTAAGGAAAACCCCTAATGGCTTTCGTTCTGCATACGGTCTCAGAGATAACCGACCCGCGCTTGCTTCCGGCGCTACGCATTTATGAGCAGGCTTTCCCTGTTTATGAGCAGATGACATCCTCTTTTTGGATTCGCTTGCTTTTAAGCCCTAATGACGATGCTATGCAGTTCATAAGCGTTGTAGATACGGAGAGCGATGAGGTGGTAGGGATGATTTTATATCAAATACACCGTCACGAGCAGTCCGCGCCTGTTGCAGTCCTCTGGTACTTCTGCACGAGGTCGGATATTCGGAACCGAGGGTCGGGCGGCGAGATTTATCAGATAATGGTATCGCGCCTGTTTGCGGAAGGGGTACGCGCAATGGTGTTTGAGGTGGAGCGCCCTGATGTCGTGATTAAGCAGTCGGTGGAAGGAGCGGAGTTGGCGGAACGGCGCATACGGTGGTATCAGCGCAACGGCGCGAAACTTATCAAAAACGCCGACTACCTACAGTATGTAGATAACGGTCTGCCGCCGACTCCTATGCACCTTATGATTCATACCCCAAGCCCCGTAACGCCAGAGGAAGCCTTCCAAATTGCCACCGAAGCGGCGGGAATGGACGCTACTGCAATAGGAACTCTTGAACTGGTGTAATCAGACCTACTTCGGCATGACGGGCTGGTCGCTATAGCCCTTTATTTCCTGCAAATTCCATAAGCAGATTTCGCCCTTACTTCCGCCGCTAAGGAGCCACTTGCCGTCTGGGCTTATCGCGAGAGACCATACTGTTCCGCCATGCCCTACGCCTTCAAGAGTTCCCACTCCGTTGATGACCTTTGGCTTTGGCGTAACGCCATCGTCGTTTATCTTCCACACCACGAGTCTGCCGCCTTTGCCCTCCGTCATGCTATATTCGCCGCCTATTAGAAGGTGGTTCTTAGCGTCGTAGACGAGAGAGGCAATCTCTCCAGTAGGGCTGGCGAGAACCTCCTCTCGTATGCCGTCAGCAACGCAAAGCACAACCCGGTTTTCATTGAGAAGAGAGTAGGCGAACCGCTTGCCACTCATTGCAACCATGCTATTGATACCCTTTACCGTCGCCTTCTCTGAATTCGGTACAATGTTTCGGGGTGCATACTTCCCATTAGTCTCCAC
>CAIJLM010000677.1 GCA_903821495.1 uncultured Chthonomonas sp.
CTCTATAAGTCGCGCTATCGCCTCTTGAATCTGCTTCTCCGTCTCCGTGTCTACGCTGGCGGTCGCTTCGTCCAGAATCAGGATGCGCGGATTGTGGAGAATAGCGCGGGCGATGGAGATACGCTGACGTTCGCCGCCAGAGAGCCTCTGCCCCCTATCGCCGACCTGCGTATCGTAGCCGTCCGGGAACTTGAGAATAAAGTCGTGACAGTTCGCCGCTTTCGCCGCCTGCATAACCTCTTCGACAGTCGCTTCGGGGTTCGCGTAGGCGATGTTCGAGCGAATCGTGCCGGGGAACAGGTACGGCTCTTGAAGCACGATGCCAAACTGCCTACGGAAGTCGGACTGCTGTATATTCCGAATGTCCACGCCATCTACCTTAATGGAGCCTTCGCTCACGTCATAGAAACGCGAAAGCAGATTCATAATGGTAGATTTTCCTGCGCCGCTATGCCCCACCAGCCCAATCATCTCGCCGGGCGTAACCTTGAGAGTGAAGTCCTCCAGAACGCGCTTGCCCTTATCGTAGGCGAAGGAGACGTTATCAAACTCCACCGTTCCCTCTATTTCAGGAACCGCTATCGGTTTGGAAGACTCTTTAATGTCGGGGTCGGTGTCTAGCACTTCAAACACGCGCTCGGCGGCGGTCATAGAGCGGGTCATCCAGTCCAGCACGCGGCTGAAGTTCTGGAAGGGCCCGTAGAACTGCGCTAGGTAGCCGTTGAACATAACCAGAACGCCGATATTCATCTCATGGGTAAGAACCTTGCCGCCTCCCGCAATCCAGATAATATAGGAGCCGAGCGCCATGAGGATGCCCACCGCGGGCCAGTAGGTAGCCCAGAGCGAGTTGGCAGAGTAACTCGCCTCGAAGACCTGCATATTTCTATCGGTGAAACTCTTATGCTCTCTGTCTTCTTGCGCGAACGCTTTCACAACGCGCATACCGTTCAGCGTACTGCCCAGTGAGGAGTACATTTTGCTGATTCTATGCCACACCTGATGCCACCTGCGGTGCGCTTTGGGCATAAAGTTCGCCGTCAGAAGGTAGATAAAAGGGGTAGGAATCAGCAGGAGAAGCGCTAACTGCCAGTTCATACGAAAGAGGATATAGCCGATGCCTAGGAGAGTCAGTATATTCGAGGCGAACCAAGGGATACCGTCCGTCAGGAAGTCCCAGAGGTTATCAGAGTCGTTGGTAATGCGCGACATGACGCTTCCCACGCTTCGTTTATCGTAGTAGCCTATAGAGAACTGCTGGAACTTGTAGTATATCGCGAGGCGAATATCCACCAGAATCCTAGCGCCAAGATAGGCGTAGAGGCGACGTTGCCCATACTGCAAGACGGAGGAGAGGAGGCGAACGCCCGCCATCGCCGCTACGAGAAGAATAACCGGCGAGAGGTCGCCGTGAGGCTTCGCCTGTTCTAGCACAAGCGAGTTAATTATCTGTCCGCCTACGTAGGGAGGAACCAGCTCTAGCGCCGTCTGAATAAGAAGCACTGCGACGCTTGCGATGGAAGTCCATTTGTAAGGCGCTAGGAACTGAAAGAGGCGGAAGATGACTTTGCTACGGTTTATACACGCCGAACAGACTTCGCTATCGTCTGGCAAGGCGCGTTTACATTTCGGGCAGAATTTCTGTTTTGTCTCGTTCTCTTGCGGTTCGGGGTCGCTCTTAATACGGGCGTTTATCTGCCGCGCTATCACGTTCGCCTCGCCGATATTCACCTGCGAGAAGCGAATGGCGGAGATGACCTCATGCCCCGTGCGAAGTTCGAGCGTTCCGTTTCCGAAGAAGACCTCCGCCTTCGCTTTGTCTATATCGGCGTAGGCGACTTCGTGGCGCAGATGGTAGTCGCTCCCTACCTTTTGAAAGACGACGAGGTAGTCCTGTTCGAGAACAAGCCATTCGGGGGTGAATACGCCCTCTTCGTTCACGTCTGTCTCAAGGATAATCGTGCGATAGTCGGGGCGCGGTCTATCCGAAATACTCTCTTCGTCGTTTTCCGCTACAGCGACGCTTTTTGTAGCGGGGGCGGGCGCGGCGAGTGTAGCGAGAGTGGAAGCCTCTTTGAGTTCGCGAAGGCGAGCCTTCATCCAATCAGGGGCGTTGTCCAGTATGGGCATGGGGCGGGTTAGACCTTTCTGGAAGTCAGGGTTTTTGCGCGGGGGCGGACGCTATAAGATGATAGCGAAAGGGGCCCGCATAGGTTAAAATAAAGTCTCGCTCAAGCGTGAGAGTTCGGGTTTTAGAGTCCCAATGAGCGTTGAGCGTGTAGGCGGCGGCTCCTATTTTGCAGGTGACGCGCCAACCTGTGAGCGCGGCGTAGCCTCCGCCCCACTGAAAAGTTGTCACCTCTCCATCAAGGCTGTCTTTATATCCGACAACGCTCTTGTCAGGAAAGGGTATAGAGGTGGTTCCTGCGGGGGAGAGGGTTTTGATACGAGTCTCCCCGATAAGTTTCCCTTGTAGCAGGGTGATTTTCTGGGAGAGGATTTCGGAAGCGGCTCCTACACTCTGGTCGGCAACCTGCTCTAATTCCCAAGTCCCATTAAGAAGATGTTCAAGCTCCTGTTGCTGGCGGTTGCGGTAGACGCGATTCAAAAACAGCCCCGCCCACGTAAAAAAGGTCAGGAGAATAAGAAAGAGCATCTGGCGACGCGCAAGTTTCCGCCGCCTCTCCGCCCAACTCTCTTCGGTATTAGGTGGTGTTTGGGAAGGGGTCATAGTGATTGAGACCAGAAAACGCTAAAGTGTCGCACATTCCCTCATTATGACACGTTCCACTCAAAACTCATATAACCGAACGCCTCTTGAAACGACTCCGTTACAGCGGGCAGTATCGCTTCGACGCTCCACGCTCTCCCTGTTACTAACTCCAACGAGGTCACTCCATAGTCCTGTATTCCGCACGGCGTGATTCGCGTAAAATGTTCGAGGTTAGGGCAGACGTTTAGCGCGAAGCCGTGAAGCGTTATCCAACGGCTCGCCTTCACGCCAATCGCCGCGATTTTGCGCGGGTTCGGGGTCGCCCTGTCCACCCACACCCCCGTATAGCCCGGAAAACGCTCCCCGACAACGCCTAATTTGCCGAGCGTTCTAATCAGGGTCTCTTCAATGTCGCGGAGGTAGCGGTGCATATCGGCGTGATGGGGGGCTTCGCGCAGATTCACGATGGGGTAGCCCACCAGTTGCCCCTCTCCGTGATAGGTTACGTCGCCGCCCCTATCCGTCTCTATGACGGCGAAGCCCTCGCGCTCTAAATCCTCTACAGGGGAGAGTAGATGCTCTTTTTTTGCAGAGCGTCCGAGCGTAAAGGTAGGGGGATGTTCAAGGAGAAGAAGGGTGTCCGGGATTTCACCCGCCAGACGCTCCTCCGCCAACTTTTTTTGGAGGCTCCACGCCTCATGATAACCGATTTTGCCAATCCAGCGAACGCTTATTACCTCTCCCATGCCCCGCCTCCTCAACTGCTTGTAACAATGCGTGCGCGCTTGTGTCTAAATGGTCAGGAAACGCTCTTTTCACGCTCTCTACTCGTCATTTTAGCACGGCGAGAGAGTATACTGTAAGGGGTGACGCTATTTATCGCTCAGGGGAGACAAAACGATGTCTGAATATGACCACAGAGTGCATTTGAAAGACCTGCCTGTATCGCGCAAGGAGCTTCTTTCGCGTATGGGAAACGGTTTCGCAGGACTAAGCCTAGCGAGTCTTCTGACCGCAGAGGCGCACGCCGACACCGCTAAAACAGCAAGCAATGAGCGAAGCCTAAATCCGCTTGCCGTAAAAGCCCCGCCGCTTCCCGCCAAGGCGAAGCGCGTTATCTTCTTCTTCTTTAACGGCGGGATTAGCCATGTCGACTCATGGGATCCTAAGCCGAACCTGACTAAATATCACGGGCAGCCCTTGCCCTACGCCAACCTGCCCACAGAGCGTAAAACCGGAACCTGTTTCCGTTCGCCCTTTACCTTCAAAAAGCGAGGGCAGTCGGGCGTGGAGGTGAGCGACCTCTTTGACAATATCTCCAAACATATCGACGACATCGCCGTTATACGCTCTATGCACGCCGATGTGCCGAGCCATGAAATCTCTCTCCTGCTGATGAACTGCGGCGATGGGCGACTGGTTCGCCCTGCGTTTGGCTCATGGATGACCTACGCTCTGGGAAGCGAAAACCAGAACCTGCCCGGATTTATCGCAATGTGTCCGCACGGCTACCCCATTCAGGATACTCAGAACTGGCAGTCAGGCTTTCTGCCGGGTATCTTTCAGGGAACTTACGTCGACCCAAGCCATACCGATATGCAGAAGCTTATCGAGAACATAAAAAACAACGTTCAGGGCTTGGACGAGCAGAAAGAGCAGATTGACCTGCTTCAAAAACTGAACCATCAACACCTCGCAACGCACCAACACGACGCTCAACTCGAAGCCCGTATTCAGTCGTATGAACTTGCCGCCCGTATGCAGGTAGAGGCGACAGACGCTTTTGATGTAGACAAAGAGCCGTCGAGTATCCGAGAGATGTACGGCAAGGGCGTGTATGCGCGACAGTGTATTATTGCGCGACGCTTACTAGAGCGCGGAGTGCGGTTCATCCAACTCTATCACGGCGCGGGACAGCCTTGGGATAACCACGACGATATTGAAGTGAACCACAAAAAACTTGCGGTTGAGTGCGACCAAGCCATATCTGCGTTTATGACCGACCTCAAGCAGAGGGGAATGTTCCAGGACACGCTCATCATCGGAAGCGGCGAGTTTGGGCGCACCCCCACCGTCGAACTGCCCACTCCGGGCGCGAATGCAGGTAAGACAAACGGACGCGACCACAATCATCACGGCTTTTCAACGTGGATTGCAGGCGGCGGCGTGAAGGGCGGTCAGGCGTATGGCGCGACGGACGACTTTGGCTTCCGCGCCGAGCAGAACCCCGTCCATGTCCACGACCTCCATGCGACCCTGCTTAAAATGCTTGGCTTCGACCACACCAAACTGACCTACCGCTATGCGGGGCGTGATTTCCGCCTCACAGACCTCTATGGCAATGTGGTTAAGGAGTTGTTGGCGTAGACGATGCCCTCTGAATTTCGCATGAAGCACCGCATTGAGTTCTCCATGACCGATATGGCGGGGATAATGCACTTCCCCAACGCCTTTCGCCTCATGGAGGTTACGGAACACGCCTTCTTTCGTTCGTTGGGCGGCTCTATTGTGATGCCGGACGGCGAACGAAAGATTGGCTGGCCCCGCGTTCATGTCGAGTGCGACTATAAAGCCCCGCTTCTCTTTGAAGAGGAGGTGGAGGTGGAGCTACGTATTCGCGAGAAGCGTAGCCGCGCCCTCACCTACGACTTTTTTATCTGGAAAATCGCTTCCGAGCCGCCTATTCTCGCCGCGAAAGGCTCTATGACGGCGGTCTGCGTCTCTATGGATAAGACGACGGGCAAGATGAAAGCGACGGATATTCCCGCCTATATCGCTAGTCAGATTGAGGTCGCAGAGACGACCGAGACGGAGATATAACTATCGCCTCTCTCTCTCCCCAAAACGGGGAGAGAATTTTACAACGCGCATTTATAGACATAGACGAAGGACATATCCATGACCGCGCTCATCACTCACAGGAGAGTTGTCCCGCTTCTATTCGCGATAGTGGCGATTGGATTGGCGATTGGCGCGGAGCGGGTCTCGCTGGCGCAGAACTCGAATGTAGCGCCGGCAAAGTCCACGGATACAACAGTCGACGGCTTCTACCGTATCGATAAAGTCCAGTCGATTTACTTGCGCGTCGCCGAAGAGGATATGCGACGTATGTTGGCGGCGTTGCCCGAACGGATATACGTGCGGGCATCCTTTCGGTGGCGGGATATTTCCATCGAAAACGTGGCTATCCGCTTCAAAGGGAATAGCTCTTCCGCGCCGTTACAACAGCACAAGCGGAGTTTCCTTATCAAATTCGACGAGTACGCTCACGACCAGCGTTTCCTCGGACTTAGGCGAGTCTCCTTTGACAACGGAGTCCAGTTCGGAAGCGTTTTTAGCGAGCCTATCATTACGGAAATTCTCCGTGACCTAGACATCAAAACGCATCGTTGCAACTACGCCAAACTTTTTCTGAACGACAAGTACTACGGAGTCTATGTGAATGTTGAGCGAATAGACCAGTCCTTTATCGAAAACCGTCTTCCCGATGCGAAGGGCTTGCTGTACAAGGTCGACCAAGGGGGACCCGGTGCCAATCTGCAATTTATCGGCGACGATCCGTCCGCCTACGAGCGTACTTTCGAGCCAGAAACCAAGTCCGCAAAGAGGGGGCAGCATCGCCTAGTTGAATTCATTAAGGGGATCAATCAGTCGCCAAAGAGCGGCTTCGCGGCGTACCTCGATTCCAAAATGGAACTGAATGACTTCCTCCGCACGACTGCCGTCCTGTTGTTTTCTGGCGCGTTCGACCAACTGACGGGCTGGCAACCTCACAACTACTACCTGTATCAGGACGGGAGACGCGACCGTTGGCGTTATCTACCGTGGGATATCGATGTCGGCTTCTGCGAGACCGCCTTCGGAGACATCCATGTCCTTGATGACTGGAACGCCGCCTGGCCCGTGGCAGGCGGAATTCCGAATCCGTTGCTGGAGCGCATCGTCGCTGACCCCGCTTTGCTACAAAGATACCGCGACATGGCGCGAATCATTCTCGACAAATATTTTAAGCCGGAGCGGCTCTGCGCGATACTAGACGCCCGATATGAGTTGATAAAAGCCGACCTCTTGGCGGATCCTTTTCCTCATCGACGCATTACCAATCCGGGTGACCAAAACTACGATGACATAGTCGCGTCGATGAAAACATTCATCCGCAAACGCTATGCCTCCGCACGTCGGCAGTTGGAAAACCCTGGGAAACGACCGGAGATTGTGCGCCGCCCGCCCGCTCCACAGCCGCCAATCGTCGAAAAACTTCAGCGAATTCAACGGCTTGCGGAGCGGATGCAGAGGAGCGGCAAGGATGTATCGCCAATTCAAAAACTGATGCAACAAATCGGACCTTTGTTGCAAAAGGGGAGGCAAGAAGAGGCGGAGAAGCTTGTCGACGAGGCGCTCAAATTAGCGGGAGACGAATCTAGCGAAAGTAAAGCGGAAGCGCAACGAGAACAGTTGATTCCTATCGTAGTTACGGGCAAGGTCGAACCTGCGGCGGTCAAGCAAGGGAGACCGATTCCTCTTGTGGTCACTATCGCCAATGGCTTGAAAGGAGCCCTC
>CAIJLM010000678.1 GCA_903821495.1 uncultured Chthonomonas sp.
CCACGTCCGCAACATCGTCGGCATTACACCCTGCTATAGCCACCATGCCCCCGACATCTATGCGATGTTAGAAAATCACGATGCGGGGTTGATTATTGGCGACCTCAAACTATTTGAAGGGCTACCAGATACCGTTGTGTACGATTTAGGGCAAGCTTGGTATGACCTAACAGAGTTGCCGTTTGTGTATGCGGCGTGGTCTGCGCGTCGAGATAGGGTCTCTTTGGAGATGTGCGAGACGTTGCACCGCGCTATGCGCTGGGGCAGTCAGCGCCTCGAAACACTGGCGGCGCGCTGGGCTGAACGGTGGAATCTTCCCGTTGAACTTGCCACAGACTATCTTGTAAATGTGATGGACTATCGCTTGACAGAGCGTCAGATAGAGGGCTTACGCCTCTATCAGCATAAGTGCTTTGAGCAAGGGCTAATTGGCGAACTCCATCCCATAGAGGCTATTCAGCCTTAATCCAGAGAGGAGAAGAGAGTGACAAAACCACTGATTTCACCTGAAGAGGCGCTACTGAAACGAGACCAACTCGTGAACTTGGGTTACTGTGTCGTACCGGGGGCGCTTCAGGGTGAATTACTTGAGCAGGTACGCGATTATACTAACGATTTGCTAGACCGTCGAGCTGTAGACCCGAAACACCGTTATCAGGGGAGTGATTTTCATGTCGGCACAACGCGCCTGCAATCAACGCCGCGCGCCGCAGTATGCTCTGAATTCTCTTCCGTAGTGGATAGGCTAATAGACCTACCTGATGCGTGGGAGGTGTGTCGTCTGCTTGGGTTTGAGGCGCAACGTCCTGACGATATGATTATCGTCTTGAGTAAGCCGCCCTTTGCGCCTCCCCTCTATTGGCACCAAGATATGATGAACTGGAACCATCCCGAAGCCGCCTCGCCATGGCCCACACGCGTCTTTTTGTCGTACTACATGACGGATACAACGCTGGAGAACGGCTGTTTGCGGATTATTCCAGGCACACACCTCAAGCGTACCCCGCTACACGACCTTCTGCCGCCCGCGCACGGTCCAGAGATACAGGCGCTGACAGATTTGTCGCATCCTGCGTTTCAAGACTATCCTGGCGCGATAGATGTTCCCGTTAAGGCGGGAGACCTCGTTATCAATGATGCGCGTGTACTCCACGCCGCCCGCGCTAATAATACAAGTGAACGGCGCACTCTTGTGCTTCAGTGGCACTCTATTTTCCCCTGTCCACAGGTTCCTAGCTGGTGGAAAGGGGAGATACCAGATGTGATTCGGAATTTTGATACGGAGGCAACCTATACACATACGCGCACGCCCGGCGAACATCTGAAGTGACCTTCAACGGCGTGTGTGCGTCACGAATACCTGTTTTGGATATTTAAGGAGTAGAGAGATTTGAGCCATTCTCATTTTGTACGAACCTATCTTGATGACTTGAAGACTTTGCTGGATGCAATAGCGCCGGAGCAGATAGATACGATTGTGGACATTCTATTTGAGGCGTGGAAGGGGGGGCGGCGTGTTGTGATGATGGCGAATGGCGGGAGCAGTAGTTCGGTCAGCCATATCACCAACGACCTGCAGAAGAATCTGCAACTGGAAGCGGGAAGAGCCTTACGCGCTATCTGTCTTACCGACAACGCGCCTGTGCTTATCGCTTGGGCGAACGACACCTCATGGGACAACGTTTTTGCACCGCAGGTGGAGTGTTGGGTGGAGCCGGGCGATGTGGTTATCGGTATAAGCGGTAGCGGAAACTCGCAGAACGTGCTGAACGGGCTTGCGCGAGGAAACGAACTCGGCGCGACGACCATAGGGTTCGCTGGATTTGGAGGCGGTAGGTTGCCAAGCGTCGCGCAACACTGCCTTGTGGTTCACTCGAACAATATGCAGAGAGTAGAGGATGTTCACATGGTGGCTCTACATCTCATTTTTTCCGCTCTAATGGAACGCGCTAAAGGCGTAACGGTATAGAGTGGCGTGTGGGCGGTCGTTGCAGAGGAGAGTTGAGAAATGGCGAAACGCAACCAATCTACCGAAGAGCGCGTTCAGAAGTACGAGGCGCTCATTCGCCGTCTGGAGGTGTATGCGGCGGAGAACCCATCAGGCTACCGTACTCGCGTGTTTCTGCTCTACCTGTTGGGGATAGGCTACGCCCTGTTCTGGCTTATGTTGTCGGCGGTTCTTTTAGTTATAGTGGTATGGCTTTGTGTGCAAGGAACCGTGATAGGGTACGCAGCGGTTAAGATAATATTGGTTCTTCTGGGCGTTATAGCCCTGATAGCGCGCTCTTTTTGGGTTCCCTTACCCCCTTTAAGCGCGGGTGTTGTCCTAAACAGAGACAACGCCCGCGCCCTGTTTGAACTGCTGGACGACATTCGCATCAAACTCAACACTCCCGCAGTATATCAGGTTCACCTCGATGGGGAGTTCAACGCGAGCGCCGAGCAACGTCCGCGCTTTGGGATATTGGGCGGAACGCGGAACTATCTTAGGCTTGGCTTGCCGCTTATGGATGCGCTATCACCTGAGCAGTTTAGCTTTGTAGTTGGGCATGAACTAGGACACTACTCGCGACACCAGACGCGATTTGGGTTGCTTATCTATAAGGCAGAGGCTATCTGGTATCAACTCATCAATAATTTCCGAAATGAGGCAGGGCAATCTGACGTTATCTTCGGCGCGTTTTACCGCTGGTTTGTCCCTTACTTCTCGGCGTACACGTATGCTTTACGGCGACATTTTGAGTTTGAAGCGGATAGGTTCGCAGTGCGGTACACCAGTTCTCATGCGGCGGGAACCGCGCTGGCTACGTCTGAACTACAAGGGCGTTGGCTTGATGAGAAGGTGTGGAAGCGACTGACTAGCGATATGGCGGAGCAGGCGGAGTTGCCTGACAATGTGTACTTGCAGATAGCGGAGGCGCTAAAACGTCCCATCCCAGAGGAGTTGGCGGGAGAGTGGCTCGCTACCGCCTTACAACAGAAGACCGACTATGACGATTCGCACCCCTCTTTGACGGACAGGCTTCTCGCTATTGGTTATCGTTCTGAGAGTTTGAATGCGGCGGAGTTGATAGCGGAGCGCCCTTTGGAGAGCGCGGCGCAGAGCTACTTGGGGGTCAATTTGCCCTATCTTCGTCAAGAGGTGGAGGAGGTCTTCCGTCAATTTGCCGTAGAGCGTTGGAAGACCGGGCATGAGGAGACTCTGAAGCTAAAAACAAAACTGTTGGAACTGGAGCAAAAGGCGCAGACGGAGGCGTTGTCGCCGAACGAGTTGTTGGAACTAGGTGGCTTGTACGAGCGTTTTGACCAGACGGACAGGGCTATTGACGTAGCGCGCACCGCTTTGGAACGCGACCCTAGTAACGTTCATGCGGAGTTCCATCTTGGGCGTATGATGCTAGAGCAGAAGCGGGACGAGGGTATCGCCCATATCGAGAGCGCAATTCAGAGGGAGCGGGACTACTTTTTTTCGGGATGTCAAATTATCTATGGCTACTTGTTAGGGGCGGGG
>CAIJLM010000679.1 GCA_903821495.1 uncultured Chthonomonas sp.
CAAACCACGAGAACTCCCCTCCCTATTTTGATAAGCCTGTCGCAGGAACCTGACCAACTTAGAGACAAGTCCTTCTCCCGAATCGGGAGAGGGATGCCCACAGGGCAGGGTGAGGGCTAAGAGAGGTTGGGAGAGGTTACGTGAAGATGCCCGTAACCCTGAACTCCGCCATGTATTTTGTGGTTCCCTGAAAGTGGGGTACAATCTCCCCAATAAGTAACCCGCCTCTGCACGGAGAGATTGAGATGAGCGCAAACACCACTCCACAACCCGATACCCCCTCCGAACACGCCGTTAAGAGGGAGAACCTCTGGATATTACAGGACAACCTTCGTCTCTTTCTGGAACGAGGCTCCGCGCTTATCGCCTACCCGTTTGACGAATCGGATTGGGATGCTGTACGTTTTGGCGTGCGTGAAACTAGCGTAGCGCGAAACGAGTGGTACGAGTATGAGCTGTTCGGCGAACCTAGCGTCAAATTCGCTTTTGCGGAGGAGGGCGACGGGAGGCGTTTGCGGATAGATGTCGAGACCATAGCGCCCGTATTAACGAGGTTAGAGGCTCTGGCGCGAATTATGCAGTGTTACGAGGAGACATCCACAGCCACCCTCGAAATACTGACTCAAGCCGCCTTCCTTGAAACTTTGGAGCCTTTTCAGGGCGAACTCATGGGTTGCGATGACGAGCGTCTCGCCATCTGCTTCGAGTGTCAGGAGGTGCAGGAGTTCTTTAGCGGCAAGCGCTGGGCTGACCTACTGCAAGGCGATTACTGGCTTCCAATGGGCTACGCTGGCGCTAACTTTCTCGCCCAAGAGGCGCGCCGCTACTTCTTTCCCGCCTATCTCGTCGTGGCGATACGCAATACAAATATACGCTACCGACGTGACGATATTGACTATGAGATAGGGTTGGTGAAACAAGAGAAGTGGACTCCGCTCCAACAGGCGCTCATCGAGTTCGCTACGTATCTGGTTACGCTTGAGAGGTTCTAAAATACCAAAGAGCGATGCCTCTACAGTCAATCCATTTCCGAAAGGAGTCGCACAACCCGCCATTCGCGCCCTCCGCTCTATCGGAGTCACTCAGTTGGAACAGTTGACGCAGATAACGGAGGCGGAACTATGCGAGTTACATGGAATGGGTTCCAAAGCGCTGGAAGCCCTCCAAAACGCGCTCGCCGCGAGAGGTCTGTAGTTTAAGGAATGAGAGTAAAGTCGGGTACAATCTTCTTATGAGCGCCCCTCCCCAAAACAGAGATGAGATGAACGAGAACAGCCCTCCCGAATACGCCGTTAGGATGGAGAACATCACGAAGCGGTTTCCGGGCGTGGTAGCCAATCAGCAGGTCGCCCTGCGGGTTCAGGCGGGCGCGTTTCACGCCGTCATTGGCGAGAACGGCGCAGGAAAGTCTACCCTCCTCAACATCCTCTACGGACGCTATCAGCCCGATTCGGGGCGCGTGTTCTTGCATGGGCGGGAGGTTACGCAGTCGCTACACTCTCCCGCCGATGCGATTCGCAACGGGGTCGGCATGGTCAGCCAGCACTACGCGCTCATTCCCGCGCTTACCGTTCTGGAAAACGTGTTGCTGGGCGCGGAGCCGACAGGCTTTGGCGGCGTTCTCAAGTGTAGAGCGGCTATAACGCGCATACACGAACTCGCGAATCAGTTGCAGATAGCGTCTCTCGATGTGAATCAACGCGCCGATAGCCTCTCCGTCGCAGCGCAACAGAAGGTCGAAATCCTCAAAGCTCTCTATCGGGGCGCGAATACCCTCCTATTAGACGAACCCACCGCAACCCTCGCCCCGCAAGAGGCGGAATCGCTCTTTACTCTGCTGAGAAACCTTGTAGAGAAGGGAACGACGGTTCTCTTTGTGACCCACAAACTCCGCGAAGTGGCGGCGCATAGTCACGCCGTGACCGTGCTTCGCGCTGGTCAAAACGCTGGAGATTTTATCACCTCCGAAACCAACGAAGCGGAACTCCTTCACTGCATGATTGGCGCACGCTCGAATAGCGCAGGACAGCCGCTCATTCCATTTGGCGACGTGACGGAGACAGAGGGATATGCGGGAGACACGTGGGCGGCTACGCGCCCCGCAGTGTCGGGCAGTCCGCTCCTGCAAATCGAAGCGGTGACGGTGCGAAACAGCAGAAGGGTAGAGGTCGTGAAGTCGGCGACTCTGGAACTGATGCACGGTGAGATTGTGGGAGTGGCAGGGGTAGACGGAAGCGGTCAGCGCGATTTGGCGGAGGCGATACTCGGTCTGCAAACCGTTTCAATCGGCAAGATATTTCTTGAAGGCTCCGAAATTACACGCGATACCGTCGCGCAACGCTACCAAAAGGGAGTAGCCTACATCCCCGAAGACCGTCATCGTAGCGGTATGATACTCGACTTTAGCGTCACGGAAAACTACACGCTCGGACACCATAGGCAAGACAACTGGGGCGGCGGAACCCTCATACACCCCCCCATTATGACCGCCCACACAGCCGCCATGATACAGCAGTACGATGTCCGTATCTCAGAACTCGGCGCGTTGATACCAGCGCGAAGCCTATCGGGGGGCAATCAGCAGAAAATCGTGGTCGCCCGCGCCATGCAGTCCGCTCCCAAACTGCTTATCGCCTGCCAACCCACACGGGGGCTTGACGTGGAAGCCGCTCGTTTTGTCTATCGCACGCTGGAACAGGCGCGGCGGGAGGGGCTAGGAATACTTCTCTTTTCGCTCGACCTAGAGGAGATACTCCAACTCTCTGACCGAGTCGCCGTAATGTTCAACGGTAGAATAGTGACGGTACTCTCTACCGCGCAAGCGACTCCTGAAGAGATTGGCGCATGGATGACGGGCGCGAAGACAGGAGGGACGGAGGCGTGAAACTCTCCCTAAATAGTCAGTCCAACCTTTTTCGCGCCGTTTTGAGCATCTTGGCGGGGTTTGTAATCGTGGGCGTTCTGTTGAAAATGAGCGGCTATAGCCCATTGCAGTGTTATCAGGCGCTGGCGGAGGGAGCGACGGGGATTCGCTCCGGCAAGCCTATCAACCTCTCAGACAGAGGCTTTTACATCGGGAGTTGGCAGGGGAACTTTAGCCCCTACACCTTCGCGCAGACCCTCGCGACGATAACCCCGCTTCTCTTTTGCGGGTTAGCGATTGCGCTGGGGCTTCGCGCCGGGCTGTTCAATATCGGGGCGCTAGGGCAGATGACGCTCGGCGCGATGACGGCGGCGTTTGTGGGGGCTATCGGGGCGCACGGTTCGCTAAAACCTGTCGCGGGGAGTCTGCCCCACTGGGCGCACGTCCCCCTCGCTCTTTTGGCGGGCGCAGTCGCCGGCGGGCTATGGGGGGCGTTAGCGGGATACCTCAAGGCGAAGCGCGGCGTACACGAAGTGCTCTCTACGATAATGCTGAACTATATCGCCCTCAACCTTGCAAACTATCTCGCGATGCACAACTTGAAAGACCCCAATCCCTCAAATATGGCGGCGCAGACGGGGCTTATCGCGAAATCGGCTTGGCTGACTCCCATTGTAGCGCAAAGCTCCTTGACGGTTGGGCTACTGTTGGCGGTCGCGGCGGCGGTTGGAGTGGCGTTTCTGCTATGGCGCACCGCGCTAGGGTACGAGATAAGAGCGGTGGGGCTTGGCGCGGAGGCGGCGCGAACGGCAGGGATTCCTGTCTCACAAATACTAATAAAGACGATGGCGATGTCGGGCGCATTGGCGGGTGTAGCGGGGGCGTTGGAGGTGATGGGGATTCATCACCGCTTTGTGCAGGGAACCGCCGGAGACTACGGCTTCGATGGTATCGCGGTCGCGCTACTGGGAGGGAGCCATCCTTTTGGCATTGTGTTGAGCGCATCGTTTTTCGGGGCGTTGGGCAACGGCGCGAACTTTATGCAGATACAGACAGATGTGCCAAAGACGATTGCGGTGGTGGTTCAGGCGATAATTGTTCTGCTAGTGGGCTTGCGGTTCCGACGGACGGAGAGCGCAAAGCCTTTAGTTCTAGCGGAGAAGGAGGGGCGGAAGGATGGGTAACGGCTGGCTTATGGCGCTTGTGACCTCAACCCTCTTCAACGCAACGCCTCTCGCGTTGGCGGCGATGGGGGGCGTGCTGTCGGAACGCGCCGGCGTGGTGAATATCGCGTTGGAGGGCTTTATACTGTTGGGGGCGTTTGTCGGCTTCTACTTTGGGCTACACTCCGTCTTTATGGGCGTACTCGCGGTAGTGGTTGCGGGGGCTTTGTTCGGGCTACTACACGCCTTCTTTACGCAAAAGGCGCGAATGAACCCCGTCGTCAGCGGGTTGGGGCTGAACCTTTTGATAGCGGGCGCGACGCGCTACCTCGCGCTTCGCCTCTTTCCGCAAGGCGACCACATCGCGGGACTCTCTCCCAACCTCTTTCTAAGCCTCGCCGCTGTTCTGCCGTTCCTGCTGGTATTCACGCTCCAACAGACAAAGTTCGGGCTACGCCTCCGCGCCGTTGGAGAGAACCCAGAGAGCGCAAGAATGGCGGGTATTTCGCCGACCCTTCCACGCTATATGGCGGTTATGCTTTCAGGGGTATGCGCCTCTATCGCAGGGGCGTACCTCTCTATGGCGGACGCGCACACCTTCACAAGCGATATGTCGGCGGGGAAAGGGTATGTCGCGCTGGCGGCGGTCATCTTCGGGAAGTGGAACCCGTTGGGGGCGGCGGGCGGGGCGCTCTTCTTCGGCTTCTTCTACGCCCTGCAAACGCAACTACAGATAAACCAGTATCACCTAAACTGGCTTGGCGTGGAGTGGACGAGTCCGTTTCTGCTGGACTGCCTCCCCTACGCAATGACCTTGCTGGCGTTGGTGAGCGTGATTGGACGCGCTACGCCTCCCGCCGCGCTCTCTCAAGAGGAGTAGGATTTAAGTTCGCTATCAGAGAACGCCCCGACAGGGCGCTCCAAAAGGAGGGATTATGAAGTTAGAAACTCCAGAAATAGTAGCATGGAAACAGAAGATAAATCGCCCTGCGATAGGATTCGACATCGGCGGGTTCAGACCTCCAGACGACCCATTAGGCAGTTGGTTCGGGCAGGTGAATGCGTGCTATCCGGGAGAATTCTGGCCCCTATTCGACGGCAAGCCCATGTTCGCGCTCTGTCAGATAAACCTGACCAGCCTCCCTTTCCGCCCACCACATCTGGAGGACATTGATTTCATTACTGTCTTTATCGCATCCGGCGCATTGCCACGGGACACGCCTAACGGAGAGGACTGGTGTTTGCGAACCTATAAGAGCGTTGACGCGCTCGTTCCTCTGAAACAACCGAAAACAGGGTCGTATATCCGAGTTTGCCCTATGCGTTGGAGGGAGATTCCTGAAGACTATCCTATTTGGGAAGATGTTCCCGAAGAACTCCAAGAACTGATGATGGAAATTGACTCTGACTGTCCTGTAGATTATTACGACACGTTCGAGAATGTTCGCGGATTCAAACTTGGAGGCTGGCAAACCTGGATACAGGGCGGTCCTGCGGATATCAGAAGCAAAGAGGGATTCGTGTTTCAAATTGACAGCGACTATGAGACGCGCTGGCAGTGGGGCGACGGTGGAGTCGGCTATTTTTCGAGAAGCATTGCGCCGGAGGAAGACAGGTGGGAGATTTACTGGGAGTGTTACTGACTCCTGTGATACGAAACAGGGCGCACGCGGGCGAGTCTGTTGATTCAAGGTGAAGCAACTGCTCGACTTACCGCAAATCTCTAAGCCCAACGACGCGGCGGACGCGCTTGCAGTTTGCCATGCACACTCCGCACATATCACTGCATTGAACCGAAACATGAAACGGTAGCGCGAAGTTTGAGCCGCTATGGGGAAGCGAGAGGTGATTCTCCATAGTGGATTAGGTTGGTATAGACCACCCCGTCAGACTCTATTTTAACCGACCACTAAGTTAGGTGCAGATAGTGAGAATTGACGGGAGGGAGTTTGTGCGCCTAAAGAAAACAAAGAAGGGACGGAGAGATACGTGCCGACTCCCTCATTTTGAAACACGCGAAAAACAATGAAAATTAACGCCACTCTATATTTGAACGGCATTCGGTCTAGGAGGAGGGCGCGCTACGTCAAGTATGGGCGATTCTTACTCGCCTTTACCCTACTCCTCCTCTGCTCCTCGCCCCTGCACGCGCAACCCGCCGCTCATCACAAAACGATACTCATTCTCTGCGACGCTCTCTCAATAGACGACCTTACGGATAAGGACTTTTTCGCCCTCCGAACCTTCGCCGAGCAGGGCGCGGTAGGCTTGATGAACTGCTTTGTGGAGGGCGAAAAGACTCCGCTCAACGCCTACCTCGCTTTGGCGTATGGCGTACATACCCCGCCCGAACCTAACGGCGCAGACCTCCCGACCCTACACGGTAGACAAATGACATTCGCGAGCGTTCCGCAACGCGCCTACCAAACCGCCAACTCTCTTCCTTTTGGCGCAGTTCTTAGAAAAGCGCGTCCCGAACTGCAAATGGAACTCTACGGCGACGGCGATACCGACGCTCTCGGTAAACGTTCCGCGCTCTTTATTGTGGATGAGCAGGGGGTAGGGGAGAGCGCCGCAGAGCCTAGCCGCCCAGATAAAAACGCGCCTTTCGGCAAACGAGATAACCCGTTAGCATTGGTTCAGATGGCGGAGGAGACGACGGCGGACTTAGTAGTGATAACGCTAGGGGATACCTCCCGACTAGAGGCGATGCGTGACCGCCTCGCTCCCGCCGCCTACGCGCAATCCCGTAAAAACGCCCTCCGTCGCCTGAATATCCTCCTGCTCCTGCTCACGGAATCGCGTAAGGCGGAGCAGGATATTCTACTCGTTGCGCCCTACCCGCCGCAGGAAAACGTGCGGATAACGGGCTACTGGCATCGCCTGCCCCCCATAGTTGGCTGGGGCGCTCATTTTCCGCCCGGTCTGCTCACTTCGCCCACCACGCGCACACAGGGACTTGTCGCGAATATAGACATCGCGCCTACTCTACTTGCGCTTTTTGGGGTAGCGCCTCCGCCTAGCATGAGCGGGCGCGCTATTAGCGTTTCGCCCTACAACTCCGACGCGGCGCAGAGGCTGGCGCTTCTGGGCAGGCTAGATTTCGTCTCCCAACTCAACCTACAAACTCTCTTCACCATCACTGCGCCCCTTTTCTTCTTAACGGCGCTCGGAATCGCGGTGGCGCTTATCGCTCACAAGAGAGGCTCTAAGCGTTTCGGGCTACTCTCTGTTCTTTTCTTATGCGCCGTGAACGCGCCCACCGCGCTCATGCTCGCGCCCCTGCTCGTTCCGCCCACGCTTTTGGAGTACGGGCTACGTATTGGTTTCTGGATGTTCGCGCTGTGCGTACCCGCCTACCTTCTTTCGCGGTGGCTTAAAGTATCGCCGTTTCTCGCCGCAGTCTTCTTGAATTTGGCGATTGTCGCCGCCGACCTCTGCACCGGGCAGAACCTAATGAAAGAGAGTTATGTCACGAACTCCGCGCTGGTAGGAGTGCGCTACTACGGCATCGGTAACGAGTATCTGGGCATGATGATGGGCTTTGCGCTAATGGGGGGCTTTGCGTGGATGGAGGAGAGAAAGCAGAGGGCGGCGGAAGCCTACCCTAAGCCGTTCGCCGTTATGGGGGTGTGGACGCTCTGCCTACTACTTTTCGGCTTGCCTAAGTTGGGCGCGAACGCGGGGAGTTTCGTGGTCAGTTGCGCGGGCTTCGGAATGGGAACGCTTCTTCTGTACGGCAAGCCCCCGAAAGCGCGGTATCTCTTCGCCTCTATGTTACTGGGACTGCTATTCGCCTTCGGGGCGAGCGCGTTGGATAGCCGACTGTCGCACGAAGGGGCTTCTCACATCGGAACGGCGCTCCACGCCGCGAAGCAGGGCGGCGGAGTCGTTTCGCTTACGGAAATCATCAAGCGCAAACTGGCTCTGAACTGGCGCACCCTCTTCTCACTGTGGTTACTCATTATCGTAGGGGGGACTTCCCTCACTTTTTGGGGGTTCTACCGTCTTCAGAGGGAGGCGTTTGACCGCCTGTTTCGAGCGTTCCCCTTGCTTCAAAAGGGGGTGTACGCCGTACTATCCGCAAGCGTCGCCTCCCTGCTCTTCAAGGATACTGGCGCGATGACGGCGGCGCTTATGCTGTCCGCTTCCGCGCTCATTCTGGTCTGGTATACGACTCAATGCCCGGCGTGTAGTGAGTGACCCACATTACTCAAGGGTTTTCACCTACAGTTGTCGAAAGTTCATTAGTCTCTGCGTCGCTCGCAAACTCCACATTGCGGTAGACATCCTCAAGGCAAAGCGTACACCCGATAGGCTCTATCTCAAGAACGCTCCCCAAGCCTATCGCAACTGCGTTCTGCCATGAACCGTCCTCTTTGCGTAAAAATAGGGAGATACGCGGTGTATCTTGCGAAACAAGCAGGTACGCTTGCAGGCTCTCTAGCGTCTGATACGCCTTCCACTTATCGCCTCTGTCCCGCTTCGAGGTAGACTTCGAGAGGATTTCCACAATCACAAGGGGGTTCAGCAGGGAATCAAAAGAGTTCGGTTCAAACGTAGGCTTCCCGCAGATAACCACAGTATCGGGATAGAAATACCTGTTGCGTTTCTCTACCCGCACTCGCAAATCGCTTGAGGTCGCCACACAAGGCTTTTTCTCTAGTTGGTTTCCCAATGAACGCGAGATGTTATTATTGATGATGTTATGCCCCCAACTAGCCCCGGACATAGCGACAATGCGCCCATCATAGTACTCGCTTTTGGTCTCGGCTTCGTGTTCCATGTCCAAGTACTCTCGTGCAGAGTAGAGGGGTTCGTTGTACTCTTTAGAAAATATCGCCATACGCTTTACTCCTCGTCCAAGTCGGTAACGCCCGCCAGCGACGCGCTGTATGGGTCTACCATCCCAAGCAGTTGCCGCATGACGCGGGTCTTCGCTTTCGCTTTGAGCGCTTCGCTCGGCTCGTATCCCTGCCAAAACTTCATCCAACTATGACCGTAGTTGTATATAAGCACGCGCCGAGTCGCGCTAGTGACATTGTTCAAAGCGGCGTGATAGATGCGGCAGTGGAACAGGTAGGCGGTTCCAGCCGGATACTCCATGCGAACATGACCGGGCATTTCGTCGGGGTTCTCTACCTTCGGCAGTCGGAAATCCATCGGAAAGCGGTGCGACCCCGGAATCATCGCGGTTCCGCCCCCGCCCTGCGGTACATCCGACAGCAGAAAGAAAACCTTGACCATCAGCGTAGAGCGCGGGTGGTAGACGCTCGGCATACCTACGTCGTGATGCCAGTGCGCGTGAGAGTTGGTGTTTGGCGGCGATATAAAGTAGTCGTTGTCTATCATCTGCACGTCTTCGCCCAAAAGTTCGCGCACTATTGGAAACACAACGGGGTGAACCATCAGTTTCAGGAGACGTTCATCGTACTCTATGGGGGCTTGCACCTGCTGTAGGTTGGGCTTTCGCACTCCGAGTCGACTCGGGTCGGAACGCCAGAGACTTTCTGCGGTATCGGCGGCTTCGCGTATCGCCTCCAACTCTTGCGGTGAAAGGAGATTCGGGAAGACGAGATAGCCGTTCGTCTCAAAAAAGAGCCGCTGTTCGTCGGTCATTACAGGCATGATAGAGAGTCCTTTTCCTAGCCGATGTGTCCGCGTGAGAGCAGACGCGCCACAATAACACCCAGATACGCCGCGAAGAAGCCCGCCACGACGCTACCGAGTATATTCGCGCCCGCCCGAACCATTGAGCCGTTGGCGACAAGTTGGAACGTCTCGTACTCGAAGGTGGAGAAGGTGGTGTACGCGCCCACGAACCCGACGGCGATAAGCAGTCGCCATGTGTCGCTCCACGCATACTGCAGGGTGAGCGTCGCGAAGAGTCCGAGTAGGAAACAGCCCGTGACGTTGATAATAAACGTGCCATACGGGAAGTCCGTCCCCCACCTTTGCGCGACCCAACCGCCCACAATATACCGAGCGTTCGCGCCGATAAATCCGCCCAATCCCACCACTAGATACTTCATGCGCCCCCTCCATCCCTGCCTCGCGCCCCTCAAAATCAAACATAGCCCCTGACCCTACGCGCCGAGCGTCGAATCAAGGGCTACCAAAATAGCAACGCATTACAGCAGTTTGCGAAACCCCTCCTGCTCAAAATGGCGGTCAGTGGTCAAGGCGTCGTACACTCTCCGTTCAGACATCAGAACAAAACTCACCGCGTCGCAAAGCGAGTAAGTCTTATCGCGTCGCGCCTTCAACAAATCCATCGCCTTTTTCGTGGAGCGATTTGTCCACCCAAACGATTTCTACAAGAGAGGACTGCATCATATCAGACACTTTAGTTTCCGGTAAAAGTATGTAGACAAACTACGTGTTACGACATCAGGCA
>CAIJLM010000680.1 GCA_903821495.1 uncultured Chthonomonas sp.
ATAGGAAGGAAGTATACTCGAAGGTGTCGTATACCTTTGGTAGAAAGGCGGTATATCCTATGCTTGTGTTATAAAAGACGCAAGCGGCGACTGGAGGGCGAAAGTATCCCTGTAGCGCTAATGAGTATCCCTTTCTTGGAAATTCTGGTTCGTGTGTCGCAGACCCGTGCGAGACAGCGATAGGCGCGCCGCGCCCGACCTCCTGTCTGCTTTCGAAAGGAACTAAGATATGTTTCTCGGACATCCGTTTAAGCCGATGAAGGCGTTGATTGGAACAACCCTTCTGGCTCTACTACTCAGCATTCCGTCAATTTCCAAAGCGCAAGGTGTCCCCAACGCATGGGGCTATAACTTCTACGGAGCCTTGGGCGACGGCACCAAAACCGACAGACACTCCCCGGTGGCTGTTGCAAATCTAACCAACGTTGTTCAGTTAGCCGAGGGCTACGATTTTACGCTGGCTCTCAAATCGGATGGAACGGTATGGACATGGGGCGGCGGCAACCCCGTCGCTACTCAGGTTTCCGGGTTGAGCGAGATAGTGCAGGTCGCCGCTGGGCATGGTCACTCTCTCGCCATAAAATTGGATGGAACCCTCTGGGCGTGGGGTGCAAACGGAGTGGGGCAACTGGGGGATGGAACGACCACCACCCGAAACAGCCCCGTTCAAGTGAAAATTGCAGATGTGGCTCATGTTGCAGGCGGAGGGGCGCACTCTCTCGCTGTAAAGTTGGATGGAACCGTCTGGGCATGGGGCTGGAACAACGCAACCCAACTCGGAACCGGAACCAATATCAACTACACCACGGTTCCTCTACAGGTCTCAGGGCTAACAGGCGCGGTTCAAGTCGGCGCTGGATTCTATCAATCTCTCGCCGTAAAAGCGGATGGAACCGCCTACGGGTGGGGCATGAACTCGAGCGGTCAGGTTGGAGATGGCACGACCACGGGGCGTGGAACTCCTTCGCAGGTCTCTGGACTAACGGGAGCCTTATCGATTGCGGGAGGCGCTTCTCACTCTATCGCCGTCAAGATAGATGGAACCGTCTGGGCATGGGGCTACAACGGAGCCGGACGACTGGGCGACGGTACAACAAATCAGCGCAACGCTCCTGTTAAGGTCGCTGGAATAACAGGCGCGGTAATGGCGGGGGCGGGAGACGCTCACTCGGTCATCGTGAAATCAGACGGGACTGTCTGGGCGGCAGGCGACAATACCTATGGTCAAATAGGAGATGGAACCTCTTCCGCGCGTTACACTGCGGTTCAGACATCAGGCTTAACCGGGCAAACGAACGTTGTAGGTCGCCACTACCAGAGCCTCTCTGTCGCCTCTGTCCCCCTTGTGGCGCGAAGACCTACCGCTGTTACAATCGCTCCTATTTCCGTCGCCTATGCGGGGCCCATCTCGCTAAGTACGACGTTGACGATTCTCAATTCGGCGTATCCTTTAGGAAACAGAGCCATCACGTTCAAAGTGGACGGAGTGGTCGTAGGCGGGACGAACACCTCCACGCTTGGGACAGCCGCCACTACCTTTCCTGCCAACTTCTCTATAGGCAAGCATACCGCAGAGATTGATTTTGCAGGAGACGATGGTTTCGCCCCCTCCTCCGCCACTGCCCTGCTAACTGTTGCAAAGTCTAACTCTTCTCTTGCGATAACCGCTCGCACAGGCGCAATTGGCACAACTCAGACCCTTATCGCAGTGCTATCTCGTAAATCGGATGGCTCAAAGTTGGCTAATGCGCTATTGACGTATACCATCGGCGCTACCACGCTAGGAACCGCCACAACGGATGCCGCCGGAAAAGCCACGCTACTGTATGCCATACCCGATACCTTCGGGGTGGGGGCGCAGACCTTTACGGTGAGCTACGCAGGAGACGCATTGGATAAACCCGGAGCGGGAAGTAAAACACTCACGATAACCAAAGCGCTAACGACTCTTACTCAGCCGAGCGCCTCCGGGAAAGTCGGCGCTACCGCTACTCTGACCGCAACGTTGAAACGCTCTAATGGCTTCCTTTTGAGCGGGAAAACGATTCACTTTCAAGTGAACGGCGTTGCTGTTGGCGATGGTACAACGGACGCGAATGGAGTAGCGACACTCATCTATACGATTCCTACGGGAACCGTCGTAGGAAAGTATCCGATGGTTACGCTGTTTGATGGAGATGACCTTAACCTGACTGTTAAAAGGTCGGGAGCGAGTCTTATCGTTAAATAGACCGCCGCATCGTTTAGGCAGTTGGTCTATAGCCCTGCGCCTACTGAGGCGCAGGGCTTTTTATGTAGCGGAGACTAGGGCGAACACTGACCACAATCCACGTTATGAGAACGATGAGCGGAGAGTAGAGGGAGGGTATTGCCTATCAAAAAGGCGTGTTGCGCCAATTTGAAAGGTATGTTATAATGCTCTAGGCAAGGCTTCAACAGGAAGACTTTAGCGCTCCCCGCTTACACGAGATAGGGCTATGTTCTCTTTCTCTCTTAGGGGGTTGTACGCGCCTTCAAAAAGGAGTGTTGAATGAACAAAAAAACGAGCGAGAACCTAGAGTTCGCTCCGGATAACCCGCCCTCGCAGGCGGCTAACGTCTCCCGCCGCGTAGCGCTGGGCGGCATGATGGCGACGGTGATGACAACAGTAGGGCTATCCGCAGAAGCGGGCGCGCCGCATGGTGAGACAGCCCCCGCCGAAGCGCGTATACCGGGCGGAATAACAGCGCTTCGCTCCGCCTCGCCAATCGCTAGAACGCAACACACCGCGACAGCGCTACCCAATGGGCTTATCCTCATTACTGGCGGCGTCAGTTCGCATGACAAGACGGGAACCGCCGCTCTCAGTAGCGTACAACTATACGACCCTGCATCCGATAGCTGGTTTGAAGCGGCTCCCATGCAGACCCCTCGCTCTCAGCATACGGCGGTGGCGCTCCCTAACGGGCGCGTTGTTGTTCTCGGCGGGTTCCACAATCAGATACTATCGTCTACAGAGGTATATGACCCCGCTATCAATGCCTGGACGTATGCCGCTCCCATGCCTACTCGACGAAGAGGGCACGCCGCTGTCCTTGCAGGCGAATATATCCTCGTGACGGGGGGCGTTTCAAAAACGACGCTTTCACGCGTGGATGTCCTTCACTGCGACTCGAACACATGGATGTCTAACCCCGCTGGATAAGCGGGTTTAGAGTGACAACATTTTACTTCATAACCCACCAACGCTACCATAACCTCTGAAAGAGGCTCTCTCTACAGACGAGTAGCGACCCGCAAAAGGAGCGGCATTTTTACTATGGACTACTTCATGACGATTAAGGGAGTTACGGGAGACTCTAGGAATAAGGATCACAAAGGGTCTTTTGAACTCGATTCTTACTCGCTAGGCGTGACGCGGGGGTTCACCCCCACGCCGACTCCCCTCTCCCTCTTTCCCCTAAACATCGCGCTTCGCTCGATGTTATCCGTTCCGCTTCTGCTGGCGCAGGCAAATAAAGCCACTGTTCTGAACGTAACGATTCAAGGTCGTCACCCTGGCGGCACATTCGACTCCTTGAAGATGGTGTTTTCCGGCGCGGTTATTAGCGATGTGTCGACAGGAGATTCCGGTGGAGGCGATGTCCCTCAAACGTCCCTCTCCTTCGTGTACAAAACGGTAGCCTACACCTTTATCCCCACGTTGGATGACGGGACAGCGGGTACGGCGGTGACAACGACTATCACCGGATAGTCATAGTATAACCTAAGGCGCTATCTAGTTTGGTCAGACGCTGAAAGCGCCTGACCAAAAGCGTACTGTATACGAACTATTCCACAGGAGTTCGTATAAGAGGTCAGGCGCTCCTTCCGGGAAGGTTCCTCTTCGTTATGTTGTATCGCCTCCTTCTGTTCGCCATACTAGGGCTGTATTTTGTCTTCAATCCTCAACAGGCTCCGACCATTCGCTTTGAGAAAGATGTCGTCTACGGTAAGGTGGATGATGTTGAACTCAAGCTTGATATGGCTCGCCCCGCCTCCGGCGCGGAGCCATTTCCCGCGGTCGTCTGGTTACATGGAGGGGGCTGGCAGGCGGGGAGTAAATCCGACAACCGCGCCGCCATCCGCCAACTGGCGGAGCAGGGCTATGTCGCCGTTGCAGTGGAGTATCGCTTCGCTCCCCGCTTCCCTTTCCCCGCCCAAATTGAGGATGCCAAGTGCGCTGTGCGCTATCTACGCGCTCACGCTCAAGAGTTAAATATCGACCCCGAACGCATCGGAGCCTGCGGAGAGTCCGCAGGCGGACACCTTGCGCTCATGCTGGGGTTGACGGAGCCGAAAGACGGATTTGAAGGCAAGGGAGGTCACGCGGAGCAGTCCAGCAAAGTGCAGGCGGTAGTCAGCTTTGTCTCGGCGACCGATTTTCG
This sequence comes from uncultured Chthonomonas sp., assembly GCA_903821495.1. GTDB lineage: Bacteria > Armatimonadota > Chthonomonadetes > Chthonomonadales > Chthonomonadaceae > CAIJLM01. The sequence continues at coordinate 4,407 of CAIJLM010000680.1, forward strand.
TAAGTCCCGCAAGCCTTCGCGAGAGGCGGCGGAGGCGGTGCGAGGCTACTATCACGGCAAAGATTTAGCTCAGGTGATGCGCGAGTTTCTGGGTACGCTCGACCCGAACGCGCCGGTAATGCGTCGCGTGTCCCCAATAACCTATGTCCATTCGGGGGCTCCTCCTATTCTTACATTTTACGGGGATAGAGACCCCTTCGTGGCGATAGAGCATGGGCAGTTGCTGGACAAGGCGCTAAAGAGAGCGGGCGTGGAGACCACGATGGTGATTGTGAAGGGCGGCGGGCATGGCTGGAGCGGAGAGGACAAAGAGCGCACTGACCGCTTGGCTCTCGCCTTTTTGGACAAACATCTGAAGAAGTGAATGTCTGCGAGTGTTTACTTCTACCCAATAGACCTTTTCGGGTTGGCGAACTTAGACTAATCTATGCCGAAAGCCACTCGAACCTGTAAGCGAATCTATTAACGGGGGCAGGAAACTGCCTTCTCTCTCTCGAACTCTAGCCTATCTCTCAATTTGATAGAAAGGCTAGAGTTTTTACATTATGGCGGAAACATTGGATTTGAACGAGGCGGCGATTGTCCTGCGGAGCGGAGACGAAGTAGCTGTTGCGAAGCGCAAAATAGCGGGCGGCGCGGTTTTAGGATACGAGGGCGGCGAGATACGAGTCGCTTCCGACGTTCCTGCGGGGCATAAGTTGGCAATACGCGACGTTGCAGAATCGCAAGCGGTACACAAGTACGGGCAGGTGATTGGCTACGCGACTCAAGCGATAAGCGCTGGCGAGTGGGTGCATACTCGTAACTTGGATTTTGGGAAGAGCCAGGCGGACGGCTCAGGCAAACTCCAACTCGACTACGAGTTCTGTACGGCGATACCCTCTGTGGACTACGTTCCAGAGGGGCTACGACGAACCTTTCAGGGCTATGCCCGACCCGATGGGCGCGTCGGCACGCGAAACTACGTTGGGCTAGTCTCTACGGTCAACTGTTCCGCCGCGGTGATACTCGCAATCGCAAACTACTTCCGCTCGCCCCAAGTGATGAAAGAGTTTCCGGGGGTGGACGGCGTTTTCCCTGTAACGCATAAGAGCGGGTGCGGGCAGCATCTCGGCGGTGAGGACTACAAGGTTCTTCAACGAACGCTGGCGGGAATGGCGGAGCATCCCAACTGCAACGGCTATCTGTTGGCGGGGCTAGGTTGCGAGGTGAATCAGTCGCTCTCGCTGGTGCAGAATCAGGGGCTAGTGCGAGCGCAAGAGATTCGCTGGGGACGACCCCAACTGCCTCCAACGATAACGATTCAGGAGGAGGGCGGTACGCGCAAAGCGATTTTGAAGGGCATTGAGGAGACTATCAAACTACTGAAAAGGGCGGGGGAGGCGAAGCGCTCTACGCAGTCGGTGGCGGGGATACTGGTCGGCACGAACTGCGGCGGTAGCGACGGCAACTCTGGCGTGACGGCGAACCCCGCGCTGGGTATCGCGGGAGACGAGTTTGTGCGGCAGGGCGCGGGCTGGGTTCTCGCAGAGACCTCGGAGACGTATGGCGCAGAGCATCTGCTCACTCGCAGGGCGGTCTCTGTAGACGTAGCCGAACGACTTGTGGCGCTGATGCGTTGGTGGGAGTGGTACACAGGTATTTGGGGCGCAAGCATCGACTCGAACCCATCGCCCGGCAACAAAGAGGGCGGCTTGACCACCATCTACGAGAAGTCTCTCGGCGCGGTCTCAAAGGGCGGTTCGACTCCGCTTGTAGAGGTCTACCCCTACGCGCAGAAGATAGACAAAGCCGGTTTTACCTTTATGGATACGCCGGGGCACGACCCCGTTTCCGTGACGGGGCTAGTCGCGGGAGGCTGTAACCTCGTGGTATTCACAACGGGACGCGGCTCCTGCCTCGGCTTCAAGCCCGCGCCCGTTCTGAAAATCTCGACAAACACCCCTCTCTACGAGCGCATGACCGACGACATGGATATCGACGCAGGCGTGATTTTGAACGGCGTTCCTATCGCGGACGTAGGGCGACAGATATTCGAGGAACTCATAGAAGTCGCAAGCGGCAAGCAGACGAAGAGCGAAGAGCAGGGGCTTGGAGAAAGCGAGTTCGCCCCTTGGATGTTGGGACCTGTGATGTAAGTTTGAAGGTGAGCGAGTGAAGCGGAGCGGCTTATCCTAAGAATCCCCCTGCCGAATTTGGCAGGGGGATTCTGTTCTGTTGTGAAACCTCGAAGACTACTTCATCGAGATAAGTCGTCCAACCGCGTCGTAGTGGATTTCGGTTGCGCCCTGCGGAGCGATGTTTTTGCCGCTCTTATCCCATATCGCTTTGAAGGAGCCGCGAAGCACAAGGTCAGCGCCCTGCTTCGCTCCCTTCGGGCTACCAGAGGTTCGCCCTGCAATCTGATATGGCGCGACGGAGGAGACCTCGCCTGTGCTGGAATCGAAGGTGACTACCGCGCCGTCCGCCGTTCCGCCGTTCAGAGCCTCCACAGGGTTATTCGCGCTAAAGTTCCAGTAGACGAGGCTGTTTAGTTTGGCGCTCGCTGTTTTGCCCTCTATCTGATACGCAATGTTGGTTCCTGCGTTCAGGTCGGCGGGAAGGGTTAGGTTGAATCCGTTAGCGGCGCTAGAGCTGTCGAACAGAGTGAGCGAGGCGGGGGTATCGTTGGCGCGACCTCCTGGGCGACCTCCGTACATCATGCCCGTTGCGCTACCGCTCATCTCTCCGCTGGGTCCCAAAAGATGCCCGTTATGTCGGTTAGGGATAGCCCAAGAGGGGGCGAATCCGCCAGCGTAAAGTACACTTATCGCCGAGGTCTGCACCGTTAAAACAGAGATATTTTGACCGTTCGTTCCTACGGTGGAGAAGGCTATCTTATCCCCTCTTGGCGACCATGCGGTCTGGGTGTCTACAGTGTCTGTACTGAAGCTCTCTGCGCCGTCGGCATCCATAATTTTCAACGTATGGGTAGGCGTTCCCGCTACAAAGGCAGAGCGTACATAGGCGATTCGATTGGTGGACGACCATGTCGGAGCGGTGTCCTTCTCCCCTGCCGCAGGAGTGGTTAGAGTGAGGTCGCTTGAACCATCCGCGTTAACTTTATGAATAGCGCTCCCTACGCTAAACGCCAATTTGCTTCCGTTCGCCGACCATGTTGGATGCGCTACTCTCTGGCTTGGGCTGGTAAGCGTTGTCGGAGAGCCTCCTCCACTGCCTACTACCATGAGATAGCTCGTTCCCGCCGTGCCAAACGGCGGATTTCGCGTGAAGGCGACTTTGGTTCCGTCAGGCGACCATGCCGGGTCTCTATCTTGCGCTGTTCCCGGAGTGGTGAGCGTGGTTAGCCCGGAGCCATCGCTGTTGATGAGATTAATCTGGTTCGGAACGGAGTTCAAATCGCCCACATAACTCACAAACGCGATAGTCCTGTCGTTCGGAGACCATGCAAGCGGGGCGGTGAGAACGCCAAAAGCGGTTCCGCTTGTGATAGCCGTTCGCCCTGTTCCATCGCTGTTGAATGAGACCAGAGCCGCACGCTGAATAGCCGCAATTTTGGTAGCCTTCGGCGAGAGGGTAGGGTAGTAGTAGTCGATGTCGAGAGAGGGCGTAAGGTTAAGGTAGCCTGTTGCGTCTGCGGTGATAGAGCCTATCTGTAGCCCGCCGCTCTGCCCCTGACTTTGGGGCGAGGTAGAGAATACCAACTTGCCAATCTCGCGAATGCGAGTAGGGTTCGATAGGTCAAGGCTTGTGAATTTACCCAAGAGAGCCGTTGTATTCGTCGCGCCTGCGTTTCGGGTGAGCAAGCCAGAGGGGTCTACACTGGAAGCGCCCGTCAACTCCCCGAAGGCGAAGTTGCGCCCAACACCCCCGCCTCCGCCAGTTCCGCCGCCGCCAGTCACACGGTTTTCGGATGCGTCCGGGCACCCCGTGAGTAGAGCGGCTAGTCCTAGCAGACTGAGCGCAGAAAACCTCATTGTGTTTCGGTTCATTTTGCTTTTCTCCTTTTAAGAGCGAGTAGATGCTATGAGAGTAAGACGGTTACGAAGTTATAGGCGGGAATAGAGACTCGTAGCGTTCCCGCTTCCCAATGCGCGGAGCCTTCGATGGGCGCTTCCGCAGGGTTAGTCAGCGTTGCAGAGGTAACGCCTTCCGCCAGTTCCGCCGCGAACGTGACAACCGCAGTCACTGCTTCGCCATTCAACTCGGCAAGACGGACGATTAAGCCATCTCCGTCTTCCGAGCGCTTCAACGCGCTTAAAACGACGTTCAGGTTCTCCACCTGAACAAAACTCTTCGCCGTCGCAAGTTCGCCCTCTTGCAAGTTTGCGGGAACGATGAGGAGCGGATGATTCAGGCTTGCCCCCAAGCGAGTCAAATCGGCGGGAGCGGGAGGCGCGTCGTGTAGTATGAGCGAGTAGCGCAGGACGGACTGCGCTACTTCGGGGGCGAAGTCGGGGTCGTAGGAGGAGCGAACTATCCTCAAGCGCAGGTCGCTACCGTCCATAGCATGACCGTACTTGCTGTCCTGCACAAGCGTCACGCCTGCGTAGGTCTCGCCCCCGCCTACCGTCTTCGCTACGCCGGAGACATGGGCGTAGCGGAGCGTGGGAACCTCCTCGTTGTTGTAGCAGTCGCGGACTACGCTACCGAAGGGCGTTTCGTAGCGGGTTGTCAGGTTCGAGAGAGCGAGCGGGAAGCGGACGCTCAAGCCCGGTATGCTCTTCTCCGGCACGCCTATCTCGTACCAGTCGAGTTCCGCCGTATAGTCTATGCGGGGTTCGAGGGCGTGTATCATCAGCGAGAGGCGGACTCTGCTTCGCGTACCCGGAACCTCCAGAACGCTATCCACACGATAGCCCATTACCTCCTGCCCCAACGGGACGGCGGTTCCCTGATTTCGCGCTACGCCCACGACATGAAAGCCCGTGCATTTTAGCGCGATAGGCGGGTCTATTTCGCCGCCAACCACCCATGCCGTCATTCCTCGCGGGCGTTCGACAAGGTACTCCCATGCGCCCAGCCCGTTCGCTCCTGCAAGGATAGCCCCCGTTCGCTTATCTATCAGTTCGAGGAGACCAGAGCCGTAGCGGTCTATGCGGAATTTCAGGTGCGGGGTCTCTATCCACTCGTTAAAATTGAGGCGGACGGTCTCTTCGGGGGCTTGCGCCTCGCCTTCACACAGGAGGTAGGTTCGGTAGCCAAGCGCGGGGATGTCCTTTGCGTCGAAGGCGACGTTGATTTTCTGGTGCCCCCAGTCGCTTCCCGTCCCTAAATTGAGCGTAGGGTTCGCCACTCCGTTTTCATCGAGTGCAACGATATTCGCCGCGCCGAAGTCGGTATCGTATAGCGCCACCTGCACCCGCTCAGAGCGCGTCCACGCGCAGTGGTTGTAGATAGTGAAGGGGAGGAAGCGCCTACCGCCGCCGTTACTCTGAGAGTAGCCCGTCTGTCCCGCCCCGATGCCAGACCCCGCCACAAAGGGGGTGTTCGCACCGCCATGCTCTACGAGTTGACGCTCGGCGCGTCCGGCGTGGTTATCGGGGAGCAGAGAGACGGTGTTGATACGAGAGGTGATGGCTTTACCCGCGTTGCGCTTAATAGAACCCGTTATTGCGCCCACCTCTTGAAAGAGGGCTTGCGCGTGTTCGCGAGTCTCGCGAACGCCAGAGCCGGGCAGAATATCGTGGAACTGGTTGAAGAGAACATTGAGCCAGCCCTCGCGGAGCTGTTCGACGGGGTACGCGCTTCCTGCAATGCGATTCGAGAGAATGGCGAGAGTTTCCGCCTCCACAAGGTAGTTTTCGCCGAAGCGATTGCCTCTTTTGATGGCGCTCTCGGAGGTGTAACAGCCGGGAAACTCGAAGTTGAGTTCATGGTCAAGTGTGGGCGGATTGGAACCCGTCTCCGCTATCTCCTTCTCAATAGCGAGGTAGTACTGCTTTGAGGTTCCAAAGACGATTGTGGGATACACAGGGTAGTCTTGTAGCGAGAGGTAGTACTCTATCTCTGTACGAGTGGGCCCCCCGCCATGATTTCCAATACCGTAGACGTTGAGCCAGTGGTGTAGCCCCGTCTCCTGCACGAAATTTACCATCGGGAGGGCGATATTATCGCCGATATTGACGTAACTGTTGTACCATGTGCTTTCACGGTTCACAAGTACGCGAGAGCCGTCGGGGGCTTGCCAGTAGAAGAGGCGGGGGCGCGGCTGACCGACGCGGGGATGCTCGAAACCGCCGCCCGTGCGACAACTGTAGTAGAAGCGGACTCCCGCCTGCGCCAAAATGGTCGGGATGGTGTTCGCGTGTCCGAAGGTGTCCGGCTCCCAGTCTATCGGAATGTCTTCGGCGGAGAGGTCGAACTTCTCTTTGAAGTAGCGGCGAGTGTAGAGAAGGTGGCGGCACAGCGATTCGGCGGAGGAGAGGTTCTTGTCGCCCTCCACCCAGTGAACGGCGGTCACCTCCCAGCGCCCCTCTTTCACGCGCTGTTGTATCGCCTTAAACATCTCCGGGTAGTAGCGCTCCGTTAGCGCGTAGACGGAGGCTTGACTCTGCGAATAGGTGAGTTCGGGATACTGCTCCATTAGGCTAAGGACGGAGGCGAAGGTGTCGTGAGTCGCGGCGACGGTTTCGGGCCAGCTCCACATCCAGTTCATGTCGATATGCCCATGCCCCACGCAGTAGAGGGTATAGGTTTTGGCGGCTTCGCCAATCGCGCTCATCTCTCGTTCTGCGCTCTGAACCGCTTCGGCAAGCCCTACAACCCCGCTTGCGGGATTGAAATTTTCTAAAATTTGCGTCGCTTTTGAAATCGCGGAGAGCCATTCGTCCGTCTGACTAGAGGGCGAGAGGCTTGCGAAAGCGCGGGCGAACTGAAGTTGAGTCTCCGCTCTGCGTAGCCAGTAGGAGACATCTTCGGCGGGAGCGCCCTTGAGGGCGCGGAGTAGGTGATTTTTTGTGTCAAGATTCATGTCGGTCGTACTCGTTCAGATATATTTCAAGACTGTTTCGCGAGTCGAATCGCAAACTCCTGCGACATAAACAATAATTCTTAACTTTTCTTTGACATTGCGGCAAATGTGTAGCGCAAACAGGGGTTGAGGATAGATAAAACCGAGAGGATGGAACACACTGTGGATAGTTTAGTAGAGGCGCAACCCGACAAAAAGCCCTCCCTCTTTGCGAATGAAGGCTTCAGGAATCTCTGGATAGGGCAGATGATTTCGCAGTTCGGCGATGTTCTGCACGCCCTCGTCTTTCTCTGGATGATTCTGGAGGTGACGGGCGACCCCAACAAGATGGGGATAGTCGGCGCATTCGAGGCGTTGCCGCCTATCGTCTTCGCGGTTCATGCGGGAGTGTGGGCGGACAGACACGATAGGAAGAAGATACTCGTCTGGATGGACTGGCTCTCCATGTCGCTGGTTATCGGGTTCGCGTTTCTCGTCTATGGAGTGAAAACGCCGAGTCTGCCTGTGGTCTGCGCGTTCGCCTTCGCGCTAAAATCCATGTCGGCTTTCGCGATGCCTGCGCGTAGCGCGGCTCTTCCAAGGCTGGTTCCCGCCAACCAACTTGTACAGGCGACTGCGCTCAACTCCACCTTGCAAAGCGTTATGCCCCTGATAGGCAACGCGCTCTCCGCGCTGGTGTTGCAGGTCATCTTCGCGCTCTCCAAAACGATGACCTACTTCGTGACCTTTCTCTTTAACGGCGCGACATTCTTTGTCTCGGCGCTCTTCATGTTGCGTCTGCCCTCCCTCATACCGGAGCGGGAGGGGGAGCGCAAATCTACGTGGAATGAGATGAAAGAGGGGATTCATTTTATTCGCGATGTTCCCTTCTTGCGCGTCGCTATCGCTCTCTCTGTGTCGCTTAACTTTTTTGTCGCGCCCTTTATGCCGACCTGCGTTGTTGTCACAAAGCAGAGATTCAATAGCGAACCCTCGGTATTAGCGCTCTTGGAGGTAGGTTTCTTTTTGGGTATGGCGGTTGGCTCGATGCTCACTATGAAAGCGAAGATAAAGCGCGTAGGAATCGCCTTCTCAGCCTTTCTCTCGCTCGCCTCCCTAATGATGATACCGATGGGGTATACGCACTCGCCTCTCGTTTTTGGAATAATGAACTTCTTGTGCGGACTCTGCATCCCTCCTGCGGCGATACCTATCAACACACTGACGCAACTGAAAACGCCCGACGCGCTACGGGGGCGCGTAAACTCCGCCTTGAGCATGGCTTCGATGATGGTTATGCCGATTGGAATGGCGTTGAGCGGCGTACTGCTAAAATATCTTGGAATTACGGGAACCTTTTGGTATATGGTTTTAGGGCTACTCGTTCCCTCCTTGCTAGGGCTTCTGAATCGCGACTTTCGGATGGCGTTGATGGAGGGCGAAATGCAGACAGCGGGAGAGTGAAGGGCGTAGTAGATACGAATTAGCGCTGTAAAAATCAAAATAGGAGTTGACAGGGCTTTGGGCTGAGTGTTATAATATGGGATATAAAGATATTTTTATCCTACTCAAGCCCCGTTAGGAAAGAGAGAAAGGTATCTATTGGAGAACGTATTCATCATAGACCCAGCGCGTTGCATAGGCTGTCAAGCCTGTGTGCAAGGTTGCGCGGAGTGTGGAACTCATCGCGGAGTCTCCATGATACACTTGGAGTATATTGACCGCGAAACCACGGTTCAGACCACCCCGCAAGTCTGTATGCACTGCGAAAACCCCACCTGCGCTCAGGTATGCCCCGCCGATGCGATAAAGCAGAACGCCGATGGGGTAGTTCAGACCTCCCTCAAGCCCCGTTGTATCGGCTGTCAGAACTGCGTACTCGCCTGTCCGTTCGGCGTTCCCAAATACCTTGTGGAAGCCGACCAGATGATGAAGTGCGATATGTGTTATGACCGAACCTCCATCGGAAAGCGCCCTATGTGCGCGACAGTTTGCCCTTCGGAGGCGCTTTACTTCGGTTCATTGGAGGAGTGGAAGAGCCGTAGAAAAGGGCGACTCGTCAATCAGTGGAAGTTTGGAAAGCAGGTAGTCACTACGAATGTGTATACGGTAATGCCGGAGGAGAGCGATGCGGTAACGCTTGACGAACCTGTGAAGATAGACGTTCGGCTAGGAAGTATCGCAGTTAGGAAGAGAGAGGAGACGCGGTTATGAGCGCGGACAAGAATGCCAAGTGGCGCGAAGATTTCCCTATCGCTTGGGGGGCGGACAACTATATCACGCGGCGCGATTTTACGCGCTTCCTCGTTCTGGTTTCGGGGGCGATGGTCGCAGGTAACAGCTATTTTCTGCTACGCAAGTACCAGTCCGCGCAACAGCCCGCCGCCGCTGTAGAGATAGGGCGCGTGGAAGACCTTGCGCCCGGGCAGGTGAAGCTTTTTCGCTATCCGACGGACGACGACCCCGCCATGCTCATTCGGCTCAAGACAGGCGATTATGTCGCCTACAAACAGCGTTGCACACACCTCAGTTGCCCCGTTCACTACGCAGCGAACTCGGAGAGGCTAGAGTGTCCCTGTCACAACGGCGTGTTTGACGCGAAGACCGGCGCAGTCTTGGAGGGACCTCCGCCCCGCCCATTGCCGCGTATTCACTTGAGTGTAAAGGACGGTAAGATATTCGCAGAAGGGGAGCAGGAGGCATGAGACGAATTTCGCCGGAACAGGCGCAGATGGAGCAGAGGGTGCAGGGGGTGACGAGTATCATGATTATGATACTTACCGTGTTTCTCATCCAACTCTGGCTACTTACTATTGCGCTGGAGGAGTATATGGGTGGCAAAACAGCCCTCGCCGCGCCGACCTTCCTCGCTTCGTGTGGGTGTTTTGCGTTAAATCTTCGACTTCTGGTCTACGTAAACAAGTACGACAGAAATGAGGGACAAAAATGAATCAGCAGGGTTCCAAGTTAGCATTGACGCTATCAACCATCGCTTTCGCTATCTCATTCGCCGTATGGGGCATGATTGCGCCGTTGGCGAAGAGTTTTCAGACGACCCTTCACCTGACAGAGTGGCAGGTATGGGGGCTTATCGCGACCCCCGTCCTACTCGGCTCGATAATTCGCCTACCGATGGGGATGCTTGCAGATAAGTTCGGGGGGCGTATTGTGTTTGGCGCGCTTCTCCTCTTTATCGCGCTACCCGCCTATATGCTCACTACAACGACTACCTATCAGGAGATGATGTTCTGGGCGCTGTTTTTAGGCATGGCGGGAACGTCGTTCTCCGTCGGCGTAGCGTTCACCTCGAAATGGTTTCCGCCGCAACAGCAGGGGCTTGCGCTCGGTATCTACGGCGCAGGGAACATCGGACAGAGCCTCGCGCTTTTCGGGGTTCCTCTGCTTACGCGCACGTTGGGAAGTTGGCAGACCACTTTCCGTGTTTTCGCGCTTATCGCGCTGATTTACGGGATAGTTTTTCTCCTGTTTGCGCGAAACGCTCCTGTCAAAGCGCAACCCAAACCCTTTAAGGAGATGCTCAAGGTACTGGGGACGCAACCGCTTGCATGGCTCCTTTCGCTGTTCTACTTTGTGACCTTCGGCGGGTTTGTCGCATTGAGTATTGGGCTACCCAAACTGCTACAAGAGATATTCCATGTCACCAAAGAGGACGCGGGCTTGCGCGTTGCGGGCTTCGTGCTTGTAGCGACGATAATGCGCCCGATTGGAGGCTGGTTGAGCGATAAGCATGGCGGCGCGAACATTCTTAGGTTTGTATTTGCGGGCGCGGGGCTACTGGCGCTCGGCATGACTACCGTGACTATCCTTCCGTTTACGGTCGGCGCGTTGGGCGTAGCGGCGTGTGTGGGCTTGGGCAACGGCGCGGTGTTCAAGTTGGTTCCTCAACACTTCACCAAAGACACGGGCACGGTGACGGGGCTGGTAGGCGCTGTGGGCGGATTGGGCGGCTTCTTTCCTCCGCTACTGCTCGGCGTTATCAAGACGCAGACGGGGGCTTACGCGCTCGGCTTCATACTCCTCGCGGTCTTCTGCGGCATCTGTTTTGTTCTCAACCAGAAGGTCTTTCTACGCCCGGAAAGCGGAACCAGCGCACAGCCCGCTCAGGCGTAGAGGAGGAGACGAATGCTTTCTCAAATGGACAGCAAGGGGTTGCGTAACGGAGTAGTCGCGGTCATTCTGCTTATCGCGGCTATCTATCTGGGGTCGGGACGCTTGACGCGCTTCGACCCCGCCCTTATCGCCTACACAAGCGCGACGATTTTCGCAACGTTCGGAATCGTCTACCGCTATTCGGTATGGCTTCAAAAGCCGCCGACGGCGATGTACTGGCGAAGAGGGTGGCAACTAATGTTACGCCCATCCCATCTGCTCCGTAACGCGATTCAACTGATAAACCTCCTCGTAAACAACATTGCCCTACAACGCTTCATAGGGTATCGCGACCATAAACGTTGGCTGGCGCACTTTCTGATGTCGTGGGGCTGTATGGTGGCGGTAGCGGTTACGTTCCCGCTCGTGTTTGGCTGGATACACTTCGAGGCTGACCCTGCTGACCCCTCTTTCTATCTGGCAATGGTGCTGGGTAAGAGCGCGGGGCGCTTTCCCGCCTACTCGCTTGTCGGCTGGATAACGTTCCATATGCTAGACTTCTGCGCGGTGGCGATAGTTATCGGCATGGCGATAGCCATGAAGCGGCGTATGTCCGATAAGGGCGCGATGAGCGTACAGACCTTTACGATGGACTTCTTGCCTCTGATAATGCTGTTCGCGGTCTGTGTGACGGGGCTTATGCTCACGGTTAGCGCGATATGGATGCACGGGCACTCCTACAGTTTTATCGCCCTGCTACACGCCTTCAGCGTTATTATTACGCTGATATACCTGCCCTTCGGGAAGTTCTTTCACATATTCCAGCGTCCGGCGAATCTGGGGGTGCAGTTCTATAAAGACGAGGGGCGAGTCGGGGAGCAGGCGGTTTGCGCCCGTTGTCAAACGCCTTTCGCCTCTCTTATGCACGTAGAAGACCTCAAAGTCGTCATGGAACAACTAGGGCTAGAACCCCAATTTGAGGACGGGACGCACTATCAGGACATCTGCCCCGCCTGCCGTCGCAAGATGCTGGCGCTCAATCAACTGGAAGCCATTGGCGGCTCCGGCTATCTTTAGGAAGAAAACGCATGGCGAAACCACCGCTCTCCACAGAAGAACTTGTTCACACGTTTGGACCCACCGCACACCGAACGCCTCCCGGCGGCTGGCAGAATGTAGGCGAACCCGACAAACTCGTCGCGACGCACTGCTGTTTCTGCGGTCAGCAGTGCGGCATAAACCTAAAGGTCAAGGACAACAAGGTTATCGGGTTCGAGCCGCGTGAAGACTTTCCGTTTAATCGCGGGAAACTCTGCCCTAAGGGTATCAAGCGCTATATGCAGAACGAACACCCGGACAGACTACTCTCTCCCATGAAGCGCACGGATAAGGGCTTTGTAAATGTCTCGTGGGACGAGGCGTTAGGCAAGACAGTCTCTGAGATTAAGCGTATTCAGCAGACGCATGGAAAACACGCTTTCGCCATGCTCTCCGGCGTGTCGCTCTCCAACGAAAAGTCCTACCTTGTCGGCAAGTTCGCCCGTGTTGCGCTACAGACCCGAAACCTCGACTACAACGGTCGGCTCTGTATGGTTTCGGCGGGGGCTGGGAACAAAAAGGCGTTCGGGATAGACCGCGCCGCGAACTACTGGGACGATATTCCCCTCGCGGATGTGATACTCGTGACGGGCGCGAATGTGGCGGAGTGCGCCCCCATAACCACCGACTACATCTGGCGGGCGAGAGACCGTGGCGCGAAGCTGATAATGATTGACCCCCGCGTGACTCCGCTTGCTCGTACCGCCGATTTGCATATACCAGTGCGTCCGGGGGGCGATACCGCGCTGATGAACGGTATTCTGCACGTCGTGATTGAGCGGGGTTGGATAGACAGAGACTTTATTGAGAACTACACCACAGGCTTTGAAGACCTCCGCAACGCAGTGGCGAAGTACACGCCTGAAGTCGCAGGAGAGATGGCGGGAGTAGACCCCGCGCTTATCGTTCGGGCGGCGGAGATGTGGGGACCCGCAAAGACCAGTTTTCTGCTCCATGCGCGGGGTATCGAACACCATACGCAGGGCGTGGAGAACGTGCTTTCGTGTATCAATCTCGTTCTCGCGACGGGGCGCATTGGTCGTCCGGGGTGCGGCTACGGCACGATAACAGGGCAGGGAAACGGGCAGGGAGGGCGCGAACACGGGCATAAGTGCGACCAGCTACCCGGCAACCGCGACATTGAGAACCCGGAACACCGCAAGTATATCGCGGAGGTCTGGAAAATCGCCGAAGAGGAGATGCCGCACAAGGGCTTGACGGCGCAAGAGATTATCGAAGCGATGCACGCAGGAGAGATAAGGGGGTTGCTGTCGCTCTGTTTTAACCCGGTAGTCTCTCTACCAGATGCAACCTTCACGAAAGAGGCTTTCAGTCGCCTCGAACACTACTCTGTGATAGATTTCTTCCTAAGCGAGACGGCGCGTCATGCCGACATCGTGCTACCCGGTTCCCTACACGAAGAGGACGAGGGAACCTCCACAAGCGCGGAGGGGCGCATCATTCGGCTACGGAAAGCGGTGGACGCTCCTGGAATGGCGCGTACCGATTGGGAGATACTGCTCGATATTGCAGGTCGGCTTGGGAGGGGACAGTACTTCCCTTATAAGTGTCCTGAGGATATTTTCAATGAACTTCGCGTAGCAAGTAAGGGGGGGACGGCGGACTATTTTGGCGTAACCTACGACAAAATTGAGAAACAGCAAGGGGTCTTCTGGCCCTGCCCGTCGCTTGACCATCCTGGAACGCCACGCCTTTTCGAGGACAAAAAGTTCTTTACGCCCGACAAAAAGGCGCATTTCAACACGGTGGAGTGGAAGCCCCCCGCCGAAGTCCCCGATGCAGAGTACCCCATCGTTCTCACGACGGGGCGCGTGGTGAGCCAATACCTGAGCGGCACACAGACGCGCCGAATCGGAGGTTTGCTTGACCAGTATCCCGAACCTTTGTGCGAAATCCATCCAACGCTTGCAGAGAGGCTGGGGATACGCCCAAAGGACTGGGTGACGGTTGAGACTCGGCGCGGTAGCGTGACGCTTCAATCGAACGTGGTCAAGACCATTCGCGAGGATACGGTCTTCATTCCGTATCACTGGGCGGACGAGAAGTCCGCAAATCTGCTAACCATTCGCGCACTCGACCCGGTGTCGAAAATCCCGGAGTACAAGGCGTGCGCGTGCCGTGTTCGCAAGGCGACGGTTTAAGCGGCGTTCGCGACGGCGTAACCCTCGGAGAGTTGGTCTCGCAGGTGAAGGTTCTTATCAAGGTAAGCGAGAACGTCTTCGTATCTGTGTAGCCCATTTTCTCTGCGCGGAACCTCTGCGTATATCTGCCGAAAGACCTGATAGTCGGCGGGGGAATCGAGGGTAAGGCGGAGTTCCGGTCTGCGCCAATGTAGGGGCGCGGGTAGTAAGGCGCAGTCGTAGTTCGCCGAGCGAAGAGTGAGCAGGTTCGTTTCGTTCGCTTTTTGGTTGTGCATTAGATGGTCGAGGGTTCGCACAGGAAAGGCTTCCGCGGGAAGTCCCAGCGGTAGCCGCGACACGCTCACGTAGTCCATCTGACTGCTGATAGCCCACGAAGCGCAAGCGTCTAGCATTCGCGGCGAGACGAGAGCCTGATTTGCGAAACAACGCGCCACGATGTCGGCGGAAAAGGCGTGGGCGGTATGATAGAGCGCCTCTATCGGGTTCGTAGCCTGATGGGCGATATACGGGATATTGTGTTGCAAACAGAAGGTGCGAATAGGCGTATCTTCGTCGGACAATGTGGTGAGAAGCGTGAAGAGCGTCCCCCATTTTGCCGAACGTACCCGTTTGATGGTCTGTTCCAAAACCGTAGAATCGCCGAGCGGGAGCAGTAGCGAATGCGTATCGTCTAGCCAGTGAGCGGATGCCTGTAGTACCGAAAGAACCTGTAGACTGGTCTCTATCTCTTCCATGAGCGAACCTCCTTTGTGATTATTCGACTTGTCGCCTCCGTGCTTGGGTCGAATGGTTAGATTGGGGATACCTATATATTGGTTATAACCACGCTATTTCTTGAGGGTAAGCCTCTTGAAATCTAGCAATTTATCGAGGTTATCGCGCTATGGGGTAGAATGGAGAGGGAGGAACCATGGCGCAACGAACAACCGATTTTGATACCCCTAGCCACCAGAAGGTCTACGCCGCGAGACTCTCCATTCTCTCGAACGCCCTCCTCGTCCTACTCAAACTTCTGGTAGGTATCTGGAGCGGCTCGATAAGCATTCTCTCGGAAGCCTTCCACTCCGCTAGCGACCTCCTCGCCTCCGGTATTACGCTTATGGCGGTGCGTATTGCAGAGGCTCCCCCCGATGAAGAACACCCCTACGGACACGGTAAGGCGGAGAGCCTTTCAGGGTTGGCGGAAGCCCTGTTGATTTTTGTCGCGGCGGGC
>CAIJLM010000681.1 GCA_903821495.1 uncultured Chthonomonas sp.
CAGAAACCGCTCTGGGTCAGCGGCATTGAATGTATCTAGTCTGTTAAGACCTCTCAGTTTGCGGGCGCGTATCAACTCTCTGCGGACTTCGTAGTCCGCAATTGCAGGAACGATAAAACGATGTCCGGCGGCTTCCATATCGTATACCCCCTGTGCGATGGCAATAGGCTCTAACGTCTTTTTAGATGGCGCAGTGACAAGCCCAAGCGGTCCAGTATCCAGAAAGATAAACAAGGCTACTCCCCCTCTGGGTAGAGAAGTCTTGCATTCGCTTCTTTACGGGGTTGGTTCATATTGCGCTTGAATTCCTGTAAAGATTCCTCCGCTTCACGGATTTCTTCGGGGTCGTCAGTGGCATCTTCCTCTAACCATGAGCGCATTAAGAGCATGGTCAATGTCGGTTTTTGCGGCTTTTGTGTAAAAGGGTGCAGGAGATACTCCAACAACTGTTCGGGGCTAACCCCTTTAGACATGGCTCGATTCTGGATTTCAGATTCGAGACGCGGATTTACTTGAAGGGACATAGATATTGCGTCTCCTTAGAGTGGATTGATCTCTCTACCCCATTATATCATAAACAGAAGGCGCGGGCTATGACCAGATGACCCGGTTTTTACCGCTTCGCTTTGCGGTGTAGAGGGCTTCATCGGCGCGTTGAACAATGTCTTGAACGCTCAAGCCGTCTTCCGGGTAGGAGGCGACTCCCACGCTTACGGTACGAGAGACAGGCGTTTCTCCTATCTCGATAACCGCATTGAACTCAATAGAGTGGCGAATCCGCTCCGCAAGCATACAGGCATCCTCTTTGGCGGTCTCTGGGAGAACAATAATAAACTCCTCTCCGCCATACCGCCCCGTAAAGTCCACATTTCGCACATTGGCTTCCAAAACCTCCGCCACTTTTCTCAGCAAGCGGTCTCCCTGCGGATGTCCGTAGGTGTCGTTAAAACTCTTGAAACTGTCCACATCGAACATCAGAACAGATAGTGGATGATGATACCGCGCCGAGCGACGCAGTTCGTCCCGCAAAATCTCTTGTATACGGCGATGATTCCATAGCCCCGTCAAGCCATCGGTGGAGGCGAGGAGATGCATTGTTTCGCGAATGTGGATATTCTCTAGCGCGACGGCGTAGGAGGGCAAGAGGCTCTCTATCTTCAGTACGTCTTCCGGTGTAAACGGGAACTCCGCAGGGCGTATCCACTGCGCGATAGCGAGTAGCTCGCCTTTTGCGCGAATGGGGTAGAGAAGCCAAGCGCCCGCCGCCGCTTCGCCTTTCGCCTTGTGCGAATCTAGCGCGGCTTCCGGTATGAGGCGCGGCTCCGATAGCATCGCCGCCCGTCCGACAATCCCCTCGCCATAGTTCGCAGTCGCCTGAGTTTGAAAGCCGCGCCGCGTTAGCGAGGCGCGGGGCGTGAGAATGTCGGTCTCCCTATTCATCATCCATATTTGCGCGGTTTCAGAGGGCAGAAGATTTCCCATAAGGTTCAGAAAGCGTTGGCTCAGGGATACCGCATCGTCCTCAGCGGTCTGCGTAAGGGCGATTTTCCCGACGGCTTGCGCGACGCGGAGGCTGTTTTGGAGTTGGTGCGCGGACTGCTGGGTTTGGAAGGCGATAGCCCCGAAAATAAGCAGAGCGCCCAGCGGAATAGCGGTTCCCGCCCCCAAAAGCATTCCTAGAGGCGTGAAGAGTAGGCAGAGCGCAACGCCGAACGCCAAACGCTCCAAAGAGACGCGCTCTGGCTTAAATTCAGAGAGGCTTGCAGGGTGAAGTTGGTTGGAGATGGTCTCTAGGAAAGTGTATATCGCCGCTAATGCAGTCAGTCCCGCCACGCTTCCCAAACACAACCGCCACAAAAACTCTAGGGGCATGGAGGGCGTGTCAAAGAGTCGGGCGGAGGTATGGGGCATCCCTTTGGAGCGCAGGAAGGTCTGGTCGAAGACGAACCGCCCTGCAATGAGCGAAAGCGCAAGCATGGCTCCTTGCAGACGCGCTTGAGCGCGTACAGTTTCGCGGCGCTTGCCAGAACGAGAGAGAAGAAAATAGCCTACCAAGGCGAGAACGGGGGCGACTGGGCGCGGTAGCCACAGCGCGAACGTGAAGAGAAGGGGCGCTGTCAGCCAGACGGTGTTCGTCTCTTTTTTGAGGAATTTGAGAGAGAGAACGCCCCCCATCCAGCAGGCGGCGAGCAGAGTCTGCCCTACTAAGGCGCTACCTAAGACCGTTTGACGCGCATAGAGGGCGAGCAAGCCCCACGCAAGCGCGAACAGGCATGCCCGATATAACAGCCAGCCCGCGCTGTTACGCGGCTTTCGCGTAGGCTGAGGCGTTGGCGGGGGCTTTTGGAATGGATTTGGACTATCTTCGGGGTCGATTCGCCGCGCCGCTTGCATGGTGTGTTCCCTCCGGGAACGGAGATTGAGGTTGACAAAACTTGACTCATTATAGCAAACTACAGCCCCAAAGCGCAAGCGCCTACGCCCAAAGTTTTAAGCCCTCCTCTCTCTCGTTATAATGAGAGGGAGGAGGGCTTCCGATTTGCGTACCGGGTATCTCTATGAAGCCACGCTACTTGATAGTGAGCGCGCTATTCCCGACGCAAGCGTTGTACGCCGTGTCGCCAGCGAACGTCGCCTTGAAGGTCTGAGTTCCAATAACCGCATCCGAAGGAATCGTGTAGTTCAAGGTCGCTATGCCGTTCGGCAGAGTTGCGGAGGAGCCTACCAACACGCCGTTAATGTAGAACGACAACATACGGTTGTTGATATTGATTCCGTCCGACTTTCTGCGGAGTTGCGCCTTCAACGTCACCGTAGAGCCTGCCGTTCCTGTCACTTTCGGAACCGTCAGGTAGGAGTCTACCGCAGAGACGGTCAGGGTGATGTTCGACGAACTACCGAGATAGTTGTCGTCTCCCTGATACTGTATGCTTACGTTGTGAACGCCGCTTGCGAGGCTATCTAGTATCGCGTAACCGAGAATGGCTTGACCATTCTTGTCGGTGGTAGCGATGCCGATAGGCGTTCCATCTAACCAGAAGTAGACAGGAGCCCCGCTAACGTAGGCTTTGTCTATGTTACGGCGAATGATAGCCGTGAACGTGACAGACTGACCGATTTTGCCGCTTCGGTTGCTGGCGCTCATGGCGGTAGCGCCACGGTTCACTATCAGATAGTTAATCCCGTTACTAGCGGGGTTCGCTCCGCTAATATCGGTATCGCCATCAAACAGAGCGGTCATCGGGAAGGCTCCTGCGCCGAGCGCGTCGGGGATGATGTACTTCACGTAGGCGATGCCGAAATCGTCGGTAGTGGCGTTTCCTACGCTGATACCGTTCACCTGAAAAGCGACCAGTTTGCCGCCCAGAGGCGTACCGTCTGAGAGGCGCTTGAGCGTCGCTTTGAGCGTAACCGACTGCCCAAGAACCGCTTTGACGACGTTCACCACAAGGTTGGTGTTACTGGCGATTTGGGTGAATATCGTTCCCGCGCCGCCATTGTTGAGTCCTGCGCCGCCAAAGACGTTGATATGTTTGCTAGCGAACTTGGTGACGTTATTGAGATAGAACGCAATGCGTCCGCCCCCTCCGCCTCCGCC
>CAIJLM010000682.1 GCA_903821495.1 uncultured Chthonomonas sp.
CCCGAACCGCTAGGACAAATCAGAAAAAAGAACAGCGTCACCGCCCATTTGCTAACCGGAGTGACCGCGCACCGAAGACATAAGAAGAACACAGAGGCGAAAATAGACCAAATTGCACTCTGATTTACCGGAAACTAAAGTCAGACAGGAAATCCAGCGCTACGGCGCGATTCAAGCGGCGTGCAGTCACCAGCGCAAGATACTCGGAAAGCACGTAACTATGCGTCAATTTGGGGCGCGGCGTCTCAAAGAGACGTGTCGCTAATTTGCACTCCGGTTCACTGACTGACTGATAACAGAATAGCCCTGATGTATCAAGGAACACCTGCCTAAACCTCTTGAGCATCATAGAGAGAGGCGTGGTCATCACCATACTCACGCCCTAAATCAGCGTCAATGCTCTCGTTATCCGCCCCGGAAGGAGCGTCAAGGCGGAACATCGTAGAGTGAAAACGCGCTATTTCCGCGGCAAACTCTTCCGCAGTCAGTTCGCGCCGCT
Organism: uncultured Chthonomonas sp.; assembly: GCA_903821495.1. Taxonomy (GTDB): domain Bacteria; phylum Armatimonadota; class Chthonomonadetes; order Chthonomonadales; family Chthonomonadaceae; genus CAIJLM01. Next base: position 500 of record CAIJLM010000682.1, read on the forward strand.
CCGTCTTGCTTTCCACCCGTGAACCTAGAGTTCGCGCCAGAAAAGCCACCTCTTCAGGTTCTAGCGTCTCCACCTCTTCCAGTATGCGATTCAATGTCGCTTGCGCCACAGTCTCCCCTCCTTTCCAGAGAGCGAACTACCCCTCCCAGTCCACGTCAGTGACCTCTTTCGCGTGCTTTACAATGAAGTCGCGGCGCGGCTCCACCTTCTCGCTCATAAAGATGTCGAACATATCCATCGCGGCGGTCAGGTTCTCCGCGTCCAGTTGCACTCTCGCAAGGCGGCGCGTTTCCGGATTCATGGCGGTATCCGCGAGGTCGTCCGCGTTCATCTCGCCTAGCCCTTTGAAGCGCGTAACCACGACATCGCGCTTATTGCGGAGGGATTTAAGAACCTCGTCGCGCTCCGCCTCTGTCTTCACATAGCGCTGGTCGTTCTTGCCGATTTTGATACGGAAGAGCGGGGGTTGAGCGATGTAGACGTGTCCCCCTTCGATAAGCGGGCGCATATAGTGCCAGAAGAAGGTGAGCAGAAGAGTGCGAATGTGGTCGCCGTCTACGTCCGCGTCGGTCATGATGATGATTTTATCGTAGCGCAGTCTGCCGAGGTCGTAGGTCGCCTTCTCCTTCTTCGCCTCTTTCACGTTGATAGGCTGTTCTCCGACGAGTTCCTCTACCGGAGTCTCCTCCTCCTCTTCAGTCCCATAACTTATTCCTGTGCCAAAAGCGGTGATGAGAGCGCGAATTTCGCGGTTTTCCAGCACTTTATCTACGCGAGTCTTGCCCGCGTTCAGGATTTTGCCGCGCAGGGGAAGCACGGCTTGCGTGCGCCTGTCGCGTCCCTGCTTGGCGGGTCCCCCCGCCGAGTCTCCTTCAACGAGGAACAGTTCGCACTTCTTGGGGTCGCGCTCGGTGCAGTCGGCGAGTTTGCCGGGCAGAGAGTTCGATTCGAGGGCGGACTGACGCTTCACGAGTTCAGCGGCTTTTCGGGCGGCATCGCGGGCGCGTTGCGCGGTGACGGCTTTCTCTACGATGCGCTTTCCTACGGCGGGGTTCTCTTCCAAAAACTCGCCCAACTTCTCGCCGACGATGTTATTGACGATACCGTCCAGTTCGTTGTTGAGCAGTTTCGCCTTCTCTTGCGCGTTGAAGAGCGGGTGGGTCAGTTTCACGGATACAACCGCCGTCAAGCCCTCGCGCACATCGTCGCCTGTCAGGTTCAAGTCCTTGTCTTTCAGGATTCCGTTCTTACGGGCGTAGTTGTTGAAGACGCGGGTAAGGGCGGTTTTCAGCCCTGAAACGTGCGTTCCGCCATCGGGCGTGTTGATGTTATTCGCGAAGGAGAGGATGGTGTCCTGATAGCCGTCGTTGTACTGAAGGGCGACTTCGGCGATAGTCGTATCGCGCACTCCGCCAAAGTAGATGGGCTTGTGTACGGCGGTTTTTGTGGAGTTGATATGCTCCACGTACTCAATAATCCCTTTCTCATAGTGGAAGGTATGCGTAACAGGCTTGCCATCTTCGCCGAAGGTGTCGGCATCCCGCTCATTGCAGAAGGTGAGGGTCAACTCTTTATTTAGGTAGGCTAATTCACGCAACCGACGCTCTATGCGCTCCGGGTCGTACTGTATGTCGCCCTCAAAAATGGTGGGGTCGGCGTGCCATCGAACAAGCGTGCCATGTTCGCTCGCCTTCGCCTTGCCGATAACCTTGAGGGGTTCTACTGTTTCGCCGCGCTCAAAGCGGATATGGTGGATTTTGCTGTCGCGAGTGACCGATACGGTCAGGTAGTCGGAGGTCGCGTTGACGCAGGAGACTCCCACGCCGTGCAACCCGCCAGAGACCTTGTACGCGCCGCTATCGAACTTGCCGCCCGCGTGGAGTTTGGTTAGCGCCAGCTCGACTCCGGGAATGCCGTATTCGGGGTTAATATCCACCGGAAAGCCGCGCCCGTTGTCGCGAACCGAGACGCTTCCGTCTGCGTAGAGAATTACGTCAATGCGGTCGCAGTGTCCCGCCATCGCTTCGTCCACAGCGTTATCGCTCACCTCGACGAAGAGGTGATGCAAGGCTTTTCCGTCTGTGCCTCCGATATACATTCCGGGGCGGCGGCGCACCGCCTCCAAGCCTTCCAAAACCTGTATCTGCGAAGCGGTGTACGCCATTGATACGTGTCCGACGCTCGCCATATTCGCGAGGGTCGCGTCTTCGGCGGCTTTTTGCGTGGCGGTTCTTACATCGGTGTTAGGTTCTATGAGAGGAGCGAGATGGGTCTCTTCTGGTGGCTGACTTGCCATGCTGTTGGTTTTCCTCCGTGCGGTATACGTCAATAACATTATTTTACTCCCTTAATACTAGCACAAAACGGCGACAAAAAGCAAGGCTTCGCCGGGCGGGGCTATCGCGGAATCTACGGCAGGAACTTCGTGTTCGCCTGTGGAATAGTGGTCTATCTTTTACTCTTCACAACTGCCGAAAAGCGGAAAGGTTGTCGCCTTGCCTCTCTTTGCCATCACCATCTTTTTAAGCGCGTTCTTACTGTTTCAGGTACAGCCTCTTATCGCGAAAGCGATACTGCCCTGGTTCGGAGGCGCGGCGGGGGTCTGGACAACGTGCCTCGTCTTTTTTCAGATGACCCTCCTCATCGGCTACTTCTACTCGCACTGGCTAACGAACCGCCTAAAGCCAAAAGCGCAAGCGAATCTGCATCTGGTTCTACTGCTCATCAGTCTGATTTCGCTCCCTATTATCCCAAAAGAGACCTTCAAGCCTAGCGGCGCGGCGGAGCCTATCGGGCGTATTCTGCTCGTTCTACTGGCGACAGTGGGGCTTCCCTATCTCCTGCTCTCCACAACGAGTTCTCTCTTGCAAGCGTGGTACACCCTACGGCAGACCGCGCTAGGCAAAGAGGCGGCGTACCCTTATCGGCTCTACGCGCTCTCAAACTTCGGCTCAATGCTTGGCTTGCTCAGTTATCCCTTCTTACTCGAACCCGCGCTGTCGCTTCGCCTACAGGCTATTAGTTGGTCGGGCGGATACCTCGCCTACGCCCTCTGTTGCGGGGCTATCGCGTGGCAAGTGCGCGGTCTCTCCACCGAAGCGCCTCCCGTTCCCGATGACTTCGACCCTGAGATGCACGTCTATCCCGATGTCGTTCCTGCGAAGCCGACTCGCCGACTCAACCTCTACTGGATATTTCTCTCCGCGCTTGGCTCTATGCTTCTGCTCTCTATTAGCGCCCACCTCTCTGTGAATATCGCCTCCATACCGTTCTTATGGGTCATTCCTCTGAGCCTCTATCTCGTCAGTTTCATCCTCTGCTTCGGGGCGAGCGAGTGGGTATGGCGAAGCGCCTTCGCGCCGCTCCCGCTGGCGATGCTAACCCTCATGTCGCTAGGCGTACTGATGGAGCGTAGCAATATAGACCTCAGACTCCTCATACCTGTCTTCTGTATTGGTCTCTTTGTGTGTTGTGTTTTGTGTCATGGCGAGTTGGCGCGAACCAAGCCCCACCCACGCTATCTCACCTCGTTCTACCTCATGGTCTCTGTAGGCGGCGCTCTGGGAGGGCTGTTTGTAGGGGTTATCGCGCCCCTTCTTTTCAATAACTACTACGAACTGCCTATCGCGCTTATCGCTACGGCTACCCTCGCGCTCTTCACGCTGTATCGCGAACCGGAAGGAAGTCTGAGTATCCCCTTCTATCTGGAGCCGTACTGGACGGTTTTAGCGGGTATCGTTGCGCTAGGCGCAATAGCGTTTATGGGGAACGGAGTGCGAACTCAACGCGGCTACCGCCGCGTGGTTCGGAACTTCTATGGGGTGTTACTTGTACGCGATACCCCTGAGAGCGATGGAGAACTCCGTAGACGGCAGTTAGTGCATGGCACGATTATGCACGGGGAGCAGTTCTACAGTCCGAAATTGCGAAATCTCCCCTCCTCCTACTACGCAGAGACGAGCGGCGCGGGCAGAGCGCTTCGCTACGCGCAGAGGAGAAATGCCATTCACGTAGGTGTCATTGGCTTGGGAACGGGGTCGCTTGCTTGCTACGGGCGCAAAGGCGACACCTACGACTTCTTTGAGATAAATCCTATCGTGCCAAAACTCGCTACAACAGAGTTCTCGTATATCCACGATTCGCCAGCGAAAGTCTCGATACTTATGGGAGACGCGCGCCTCACTCTCGAACATGAGGCGACGCAAAACTACGATGTCCTGCTCGTAGACGCTTTTTCTAGCGACGCGATACCGGTGCATCTCCTAACCAGAGAGGCGATGGCGCTCTACTTCCAGCGCCTCAAACCGGATGGACTTCTCGTCGTCCACATCTCGAACCGCTACCTTAATCTGGCTCCTATCGTGCAGATGGGCGCAGAAGCGGTGGGCAAAGAGGCGCGAAGCGTCCTAGACACTCCCGCCGATAACGGAAGGCTACAGTCCGCTACAACCTGGGTTATCGTGCCGAACAACAAAACGACGTTCGCCCGTTCGCTCTTCGCCTCCGTAGCCAAACCTATCTCAGTCTCTCCAAAACTAAGGCTTTGGACGGATGACTACAGCGCCCTCTATCAGATACTGGAGTGAGGCGATACTACCCTGCACTATAAAGGAGACACTATGAGACCGCTCGCTTTTTCCGCGCCCGGACGCTTTTACCGAGGCAACCTGCACTCCCATTCGACTATGAGCGATGGCTACCTCGCGCCGGAGGAGATTTGCAACCTCTACCGCGCAGAGGGGTACGATTTTCTCGCGCTCACCGACCACTTTATGGAGCGGTACAACTTCCCGATAACCGATACGCTACCTTATCGAACCCGCGACTTCACGACGATTTTAGGCGCGGAACTGCACACTGGGTACACAGAGTTGGGAAACCTCTGGCACATCCTCGCGGTGGGGCTACCCGCTAACTTTGCGCCCTACACAGAGGGGGAGACGGGCGGAGAGGTTGCACAGCGGGCGTTGGAGGCGGGGGCTTATGTGGCGGCGGCGCACCCGGCGTGGTACGGCTTGACGGAGGGGGATGTCCGCTCATTAGGGGACATTCAAGCGATTGAAATTTTCAACGGAACCTCATCGGACGACAACGACAAGCCGAACAGCGTCTATCTGCTCGACCTTATGCTGATGCGCGGACACGCCTACAACGCCTGCGCCACCGACGACACGCACTGCAATCCGAACCGACACGATGTCGGGCGCGGCTGGGTTCAGGTGAAGAGCGAAAGCCTCGAACCAGAAGCGTTGCTAAACGCGCTCAAGGCGGGGGCTTACTACTCTAGTACGGGACCCCAAATCCACGACGTTGAGATAACCGATGAGCAGGTTCGAGTCGCCTGCTCCCCCGCGAGTCGCGTTTTTGTTACAGGGCATAAGGCGACGAAAGCCTACGCAAGCGGCAATGGAATTCGGGAAGCGGTTATCGACCTCAAACCGCTTGGCGATAGTCCCTTCCTACGTATCACTGTGCGAGATGACAACGGCGGACGGGCGTGGGCGAATCCTGTTTGGCGATAGGGGGGCGAAAAACGGTGGCGATATACGATTCTATAGTTGCAGGAGCGCGGGAGTACCCAGAGAGAACCGCCCTTCTTTACGAGGGCGAGACGTGGAGTTATGGCGAACTTAACACAGCGACGGACACGATAGCGAAGCGTCTGATTGCTCTCGGACTACAGGCTGGCGATAGAGTCGCTCTACTGTTCGTCAATCGCCCGGAGATTGTCTGCGGCTACTTCGCCTGCTTCAAGGCAGGGCTTATCGTCGTCCCTCTCAATACGAGAATGAAGGGGCATGAGTTGGCGTATGTCCTCAATCACTCTGGAGCGAAGGTTCTTCTGGCGCAACCAGACCTGTTTCAAGAGATTCAAGCGATTAGAGAGACGCTTGAAACCGTAGAGACCTGCTTTCTGACAGACGGAGGCGAGGCGCAAACAGGGGACAGGGCTTATGCGGAACTGCTGGCAGAGGCGGGGGACATCGCCTTGCCTCCGGTTTGCGACGAAGACCCCGCGCTTATCATGTACACATCCGGCACGACGGCGCGTCCGAAAGGAGTGGTTCACGCCCACTGCACCATCCAGCCTCTTGTTATCGCCACAACCGCCGACCTGCGCGCGGACAGATTGGAGCTAGGCGCGGCGATACCTCCTCTTTCTCACATAGGCTCCCTTTGCGGAATGCTTCTTCCAACGCTCTACGCGGGCGGCAGTCTGCTTTTGATTCCCAAATTCGACCCTGCGGCGATAGTTCGAACGATTGAATTGCGAAAAGTCACCTTCTTCTGGCTCGTGCCTGCGATGTACGCCGCGCTACTGCACGTTCCGGGGGCTACCGCGCAGAGTTTCGCTTCCGTAAAAATCTGCCTGTCGGCGGGCGACGCGATGCCGAACGCGATGCGAACGCAACTCCGAGAACGCTTAGGTCTTGTTCCAATAGACCCTTGCGGCATGACGGAGATGGTGTACACCATGAACCCGTCGGACGGACGCGCCCGCCCAGGTTCGATTGGACTACCGTTAGCAGGCGTGGAAATGAAACTGCTTGATGACGCGGGCGAGGAGGTCGCACAGGGCGAGACGGGTGAAATCGTGGCGCGTAGCCCCATGCTGATGCTCGGCTACTGGAACGACCCGGAGGCTACCGCGAACGCCGTGCGCGACGGATGGCTCTATACGGGCGACCTGGCGCGGCAGGACGCGGACGGCTACTACTGGTTCGTAGGGCGAAAGAAGGACGTGATAGTACGAGGCGGCTCGAACATAGCGCCTGCTGAAGTCGAGGATGCGCTTCTTACGCACCCAGACGTTGCCTCAGTCAGCGTGGTGGGCGTTTCTGACCCGATTCTAGGGCAAAGGGTCTGGGCGTTCATCGCTCTGAAACCAGATGCCGCCGCCAACGAGGATGCGCTGAAAGCCCACGCACAGGCGCGTATCGCGGCGTATAAGGTTCCTGAGACTATCCGAATTGTACTCTCCTTACCTATCGGTTTGACGGGTAAGGTACATCGCCAGACACTGAGGGAGTGGGCGGAGGAGAGTCGTTCGTAGCCCTAGTTTTGTATGTATACTTCACGCGGGTACGCCCCTACAAACGTACTTACGGATGATGAGCGTTCGCAGTATAGTAGCCTCGTCTTACAACGTCTCCAACCACTTCAACAGCGCCATTTTAGATTTGTCGGGAGCCTCCTGATGCGACGATTCGATGCGGACGACGCTCGTGTTCGCCCCTGCGACTTCTGCCAACCGCTCTACCCGCTCTACGGAGAATAACACATCTTGTTGCGCCGCTACGAACAGGGCGGGTAGGCTTCCTAGTTCGCGGGAGGTCGGCAGAAGAGCGCCCAACTGAGCCGAGAGTTCTGCGACGGGAGCGCCACGCACGTAGTCGGCGCGTTGCGCCTGCATACTGCGCCCTACCACGCTCTGAAACCCGATTTCGGGATTGACCCCCATACACAGGCACGCAGTACCCGCAAGCGGAGGCGAGGCGGGACTCTGCGCGTCGCGAATCGCCGCGCCCATCACGGCTACCGCGCCCATAGAGTGACCGACAAGGGCGATACGCTTTGCAGTTGTGTGCGAGCGATGCCACGCTAATACCGCTTGCAGGTTCTCCACAATCTGCGTCATGCGGAGGAGTTCGCCGCCCGTGCCGCCCAACTTATGCCCTACGAAATCGAAGGTCAGTCCCTCGTAGCCCTTGCCCGCGAGATAGCCCGCCAATCCATCGAAGGTGTATTTTCCCGCCGTGAAGCCATGCGCGTATATCAGGGCTATCTCTTTGGGAGCGCCATCGGGAATATAGCGCAGGGCGCAGATGTCTCCCCCTTCGGAGGGAATAGCGTGGTTTTCCAGTCGCATTAGGCTTTCGCTCCTATCTTCTTACGTTTTTCGCTCTTTCTGAGAAGCTTCTCGCTCTTCCTGAAAAGTAGCGCCGCGACAAGACAGCAGAGCGCCACAAACCAGTCGCCAAAACGCACATACGGGGTCAAGCCGCTACGCAACTCTACATCGTGAACGAGGATACTCTCGCTGTCGGTAGGCGATTGCGCGACGATACGCCCCTGAGCGTCTATCACGCCGGAGATTCCGTTATTAGTTGAGCGCACGATAGAGCGCCGCGTCTCCGCCGCCCGCATAACCACGCTGGCGAGGTGCTGTTCCCTCTGGCTATGGCTTAACGACCATGCGTCGTTACTGAGCGAAAAAAGGACGTTCGCGCCTTGCGCTACGGGCGCGGTGGCGAGGTAGGGGTAGACTCCCTCATAGCAGATAAGAACGCCCGCCTTTACGGGGGCGAGAGAGCCTTTTGTGGTCATGGAGAGTATTTGAGAGCCTACGCCCGGAGTCAAATCGGTAGGGAAGAAGTCGAACCCGCTTTTCCCTGCGATAGAATCGGGCCATAGCGTGCGATACGGAATATACTCGCCAAACGGAACAAGGTGCTGTTTGTCGTAGCGGCTCGTCGCGCCGTCAATACCTATGAGGAGCACCGAGTTCATCTCCGCGCCCGTCCTGTCGTTCCGGGCTTGCGCCCCGCTTAGAACAGGGGTATCGCTCTCTTTTGCAATCGCCGCCACCTCATTTGCGAAACGAGGGTATGTCGTAAGCGGAAGCGTAGATTCCGACCAGACGATGATGTCAACTTTATCCGAAGGCTTTACCGTGCGCGTCATGCGCTGAACGGTCTCGAACACTTTCGGCAGGAGGTCAGCCCCTCCCTTCATCGGGAAGTTTCCTTGCGTTATCGCCACTCTAAGCGTTCGCGGCGAAGGCGGGAGAAGCATCTTCAGCGTTCCTGTCAGGCAGACAAACAGCGTTAGCGTACCCGCAAGCCACGCCCAACGCCCGCTCCGCTCCTCTCCGCGATGCTGTAGCCAGTGAGCCACTCCGCCGTTCATTAGCATTATCAGGAAACTCAGCCCGTAAGCGCCCGTTATATCTATCCACTGAAGCGCGGGCGGAAAAAGGTAGTGGCTATAACTCAACTGCGCCCAGGGCATGGAGAGGCTTCCGAGCGTTCGCGCCCACTCCAAAACCACCCACGTCGTCGCGTAGGTCAGAATACGTCCGCCATTGGAGAGGTTTCGCGCTATCCGCCACGCGATACCGCCCCACAAGCCGTAGTATATCGCGAGAATCGGCATGAGCGCAAGCCACGCCACCCAGCCAATGACGGAGCCTGTCCACCCTACAATCGTGGTTCCTATCCAGTAGCAGGTCATGCCCATAAACGCCAACCCGCACAGGTAGGCGCGTCCGAACGCCTGCCGGAACTTTCGGGCGCGGGTTAGGCTGATAAGCAGAGGGACGAGCGCGACATAGGCGACGGGAAACACCTTCGCAGGAGGGTGCGAAAGCCAAAGCAGGAGCGCGGAGAGTAGCGCCAGCCGCGCTGAAGAGATACGCGGATAGGCGTGTCTGTTCGTAGCGTGTTGCGGGAGAGGGGCGCTATCGGTTATAATACTCTCTGGATGTGACATACCATAGTTTTACCCCATACTCGCTGAAGGAGTCTCCTAAATGAGGCAGAATTTGCGGACGCTGATAGCGCCGCGTGTTTGTAGATGGATTTTCGTCCGCGCAATCGCCCCTGCGCCTCTGCTCATCGGACTCCTGCTACTACTTATGGCGGGGGGATGCGCCCGTCTGCCTCCCTCCAAAACCACCCTCTCTGGCAAGCGGCTTCATGTGGTAATGCGATTCCGTTCGCCCGTCAACCCAAACTATCACTACTTTTTTCTGATAAACAACGCAGGAGACCAGAACGCGCCGGGAGCCGTGCCAGTGCTGAATCCCCCCTACGCAAACGGCTTCGCAACCGGCTCAGGCGGCGGCGCGACAGGCTTCACCGACTTTGTACGCTTCGATAACCTGCAACCGCAGGGCTACGGGCTTTACCATGTTCTGGGCGACCTGAACCGCTCGAACTTTATTTTTGAGGGGCAACCCGTCGCCTTCACCACGCCCGATAACAGCGACCCGCGCACCGCCAGCGTACTACAGTTCGATATTGACCTCTCGCAACTGATTGTAGACGGCAACGGGCAACCGCTTCCCGATGCGACACAGGCGAAGACGCTCGCCAATGCGATTCGCTTTCTGCAAATCAACCTTATCTCTACCGACGTAATCCCCCGCGACGTAGCGACTCCCATTGCGAAGCAGGTGGATTCGTTGGGAGACAGCCGCACGCTTCTTGGCGCAAGCAGTTTTCTGGTGATAGACGCTACTCAGATTGGGCGCATCTATGATAACGCCTCTTACGCAGGGCAGGCGATTGGAGAGCCGGATACCCTCGATGTCTATAATGGAAACGACCCTACGCTCGACCTTGTGGACTGGAGCATTGAGATTCGGCAGGTCAATTAAACGATGAGCCTCTTCAATCGTAACTCAACCCAGCCCTCTATCTGGCTTCTTGTGATTATCTGCGCCTTCACCTTTTTCTGGCGCCTCGGCTCGGCGCCGCTCTTCGATTTAGACGAGGGGCTATACGTCTCCTGCTCTCGTCAGATGGTTCTCTCCGGCGACTACGTAACGCCGCGTCTTAATACGCGGCAGTCTGTTCCGCCCTACGCTTCGCCCACGCCCTTCTTTGAAAAGCCGATAATGGTCTACTGGCTCTCTGCGGGGGCGCAACGCCTTTTCGGTATCAGCGAGTGGACGGCGCGTCTGCCTGTCGCCCTGCTCTCGCTAGGCGCAACGCTTCTTGTCGCCTACATGGGGTCGCAGTGGTTTGGTAGGCGGGCGGGGTTCTTCGCGGGGGTGTTGTACGCCCTCGCTCCCATGACTATCGTAGACTCGCGACAGATGACGACGGACGCGCTCTTAGTCTTCTGGCTCCTACTCGTTCTCTTCGCCTTCACGCGCCTCTTAGGGGTTGGCAAGTCGCCGAAACTCTCCGCGAGAGGGGAGTGGGGATATGCGGCGCTCTTCTGGTTCGCCATAGCGAGCGCCCTGCTGACGAAGGGGGCTGTCGCTATCCTTCTGCCGGGGCTTATCATCCTCATCTTTCTGGGTATGACGACGAAAGAGCGTGGCTTTGAGAAGTGGAAGCGGGTCGGGCGAAGGCTGAAAAGCCTAAAACTCGTGTTCGGGCTGATTCTGTTGGCTCTTATCGCCGCCCCTTGGCACTTCGCTATCGCCCAACGCGGCGAACGCGATATGGACGGTAGAACCTTCATTCAAGAGTACATCGTTCGTCAGCATATCGGGCGGTTTCGGGGGAGCGATAAGGTGCATAATGCGCCGCCCTACACCTACATCGGCTACTTCTTGATGGGCTTTTTCCCTTGGGGTTCGTTCGCGCCTGTCGCGTTTCGCCGCAGACTTCCCGATGGGGAGCATGATTCCAAAGAGGACGAGCCTTACCTCTTCCTACTTGTCTGGTTCTGGACGATATTCGTCTTCTTTAGCCTGAGCGCGGCGAAACTACCCACCTATATCACGCCTATCTACCCCGCCGCAGGGCTACTCTTGGGACGCTGGTTCAACCGCTCTCTGGAGGGGGGCGCGGACAGGGCGCTACGAGGCGGGATGTTCCTCGCGGTCTTCGTGACGATAGGAATGCGAATAGGAGTGGAACTTAGCCCTCGCTTCGCGCGCCCTGGCAACCCCGTCCCGCTGGATGTTCTTACACTGGGGCGGCACGCCACCGATATCCTTATGGTCGGGAGTTTTCTGGCGTGGTTCTGCCTTCTATGGATTACACGCACCCGCCACGCAAGGCGACTTGGCATAGCGATAATGGCGGTGACGATGTTCCTCTTCACAGGGCTTTTTGTAACGGAGGGCTACGCTTTTCTATCGCGGAGCGTGCTGGGTCCCTATCAGCGTTTGGCGCAACAGGCGAACGCCCTCGCCGCGCAGGGAGTCCCTGTAGTCTACTATCAGGTAGACCCGCGCCGCCCAAGTATGCTCTACTACTCGACCTACGCGCCCTACGAGCGCAAGGAGAGACCGCTTTCGCCCCTCCTGCTACCGCTCCTTCTACAAAACCCAAAAACGGGCGTTCTGGTCATTACAAAAGAGCAGGAGTATCGCAAACGCCTTCTAGCGGAGATTAGCGGACAAGCGGAGTTGCAGATGGAGTTGATGGCGCGGGATGGCGCGGGGCAAGAGGGCTGGGTATTGACGCGCATCACGCTGAAAAATGGGAGGCTTTAGGTGGCGCAATCCCATGCCGAACAGGTTGAGGTAGGCAAGTTCTACTGGTGCGACACAGACCGCTCTCGTAGCAACCTCGCACGGCTATTTAGCGATAAATCGCGCCGCCCTGTCCTTGTCATCGCGAAAATATACGACTACGCCATCATCTATCCGTGTAGCAGTCATCGGGGCAATCTGGGGGCGAGCGAGTGGGTTGGCGACATCTTTGAGAGCGGGGACACGCATCTTATTTTCGGGGGCGGACTGTTCTATATTCCGCTGTCGGATGTGGATATGCCGGGCAGGGCGTGGGACGACTGGGAGGTGTGGCGCAAGGCGCATCGGAACGTTATCCTGAGCGATATAGAGAACTTGAAGCAGAGGCATGGAGACTGGCTGAAAACCCCCACGGCGGGGCGAGACTCGCGCCCAAAAGAGATTTGGACTACCTCCCTCAAAGACCTGCTATCGCCCGAACTGAAACAGCGATTTGCGGAGGCGAGCAAGCCGCCGCCCGCTCCTCCCGCAAAACTTGCGCCCAAACTCGTTCCGCGACCTAAGCCGCGCCTCTCGCCACAAGAGGAGTTCCGCAGGGCGGTGGAGGGAATTATGCCCTACGAGATTTTGAAAGATGAGGACGAGTAATTCCTAACAAGCCCTCCCCGAAACAGAGAGGGCTTACGCTCTTCTACCGCAGTCTATACTCAAACGGAACCGCTGTCGCGAAGTCTATCGGCGTAATGAAGAGTTGCGCTACGCAGTCCCTGTCCAAGCCTCCCCTATCTCTGCTCACGTCCTGTCCGCCGCGTCGCGCCTTGTCTAGTTCTCTGCCTGAAAACTCTCCGCTCGGAACATCCACCGCCGTCCCGAATCGCGCTAACCCCGCCGCCGCCGCCATTCGCACTGGAAAGCCGATTTTGCGGGGCGCGTCGCGTCGCCCTTTCTCTTCCGGGGACAGGGTATAGGCGCGGTCTTTAGCGAGTTTTTGGAGGGTCTTCACCGACTCCTCGCTCCCCATAAGCGCCATCGCCATCGCTCCCGCCGTGCGAAGGCGGTAGTTGCCATCACGGGCGGCTTGCTCGGCTTCGCGCTGAATCAGTTGACGCTCTCCGACGGAAAGCCCGTAGGCGCGAAGCGGGAAGTTGACGAGGCTACGCTCCCAACCTGACGGGTCGCCGTTACGCTCCTGATACGCCAGCGCGCCTAGTCCTAGCACAGCGCGAGAGCGTAGGTAGACATCTCCGCTCTCAGCGAGATGAATGAAGAAGGGAAGCAGGCGTGGTTTCGAGCGATAGACGAGTATATCCATAGCGGAGTAGACGTAGGCGGGGAGACCGGGCAGACGCTCCGGCGCTTGAATAATCCCCAAACATATCTTGTCAATGTCTACGCCCATGCCTTCCAGATAGCGCAAAAGTTCCGTGTTCAAATCGAGCGCGGAGGGGCTAGGTTCAAGCAGAAGGGAGAGGGCGAGAGCGATAGCGTTCTTCCGCATCTCCGCTTCGCCGCGCCGAATGCTTCGCACAGCCGCGTCAAAAGCGCCCTTGCGAAAACGGTAGTTCTTTTCAA
>CAIJLM010000683.1 GCA_903821495.1 uncultured Chthonomonas sp.
ACCCCTTGACAAGCCTATTAGAAATTGCTAAAATCACGCTGTCGTTTCTCACTCTATTGTAAGGATTCTTTTCTTTCTCATGCAAGCAGGATTTGCGATTGCTATTTATTGTGTAAGCCGTCGTCGTCGTGAAAGTTTCGGGATTTAGCCCGCATTTCACGTCGTGAACCCCTGTTCGCCGAACTTGAGAGCCGTGGGCTAACCCCGTAAGGGGGCGGTCTACGGTTTTCTTTTTTTAGGAAACGCGCGCCGCCGGTTCTAACCAGAGCCGAGCGGTTTTTTGATTTTCAAGGAGCGGTTTTACCCCTCCCCAAAGCGGAGAGGGACTACCTGATAGGTGGTTTCCGCTTCTACAAGAGTGAACTATTTTAAGGAGTAGGTCGCCGTGAATAAGATAGATGTCGGTGTGGTCGGAGCCTCTGGCTACGGGGGCGGAGAGCTGCTGCGAATACTCGCAACGCATCCCAACGTAAACTTAAAAGCCGCCGTTTCGGGAACGTATAAGGGCAAGCCTATCACGGCTTCGTTCCCCAACCTTGCGGGACACCTGCCCAACCTTGTCTTCTCTGATTATGGCGACGGCGCGGAGATAGCGGCGTGTGATGTCGTGTTCCTCGCGCAAGAGAACGGCAAAGCCATGCTGACCGCGCCCCATCTTCTGGAGGCGGGTTGCAAAGTAGTAGACCTCTCCGCCGACTTTCGGTTTCGGGATACCGCTACTTACGAAGCGACCTACAAGACTCCGCACGCAACCCCGGAGTGGAACTCCCGCGCTGTGTACGGACTGCCGGAGCTGTTCGCGGAGGAGATTAAAGGCAAGCGGATAGTCGGTAATCCCGGCTGTTACGTGACCGCCTCAACGCTCGCCCTAGCCCCCTTACTCAAACACAACCTCGTAGCCCCCTCTAGCGTCATTGTAGACGCAAAGAGCGGGGTGTCGGGCGCGGGGAGGGCGAAGTTCAGCCTCGACTACCACTACCCCGAAATCAACGAGAGCGTGAGCGCCTACAAAATCGCGGGAACCCATAGGCACACGCCCGAAATTGAGATGGCTCTCTCTACTTTTGGCGGTCTCTCCGACTTCGCGCTAACCTTCACGCCCCACCTTGTCCCTATGACGCGGGGCATACTCGCCACCGCCTACGCTAACCTGCTCAACACCTCCTCAACCTCCGAACTTCTTGCGCTCTACCGCGAATTCTATGCGGGTATGCCCTTCATGGTCATCCTAGACGAGGGCGAACTGCCCGCTACGAAGCACACGCTCGGCAGTAATCGGTGTCATATCGGATTGGCGGTGGATAAGCGAATGAACCGCGTAACGGTGGTATCGTGCATAGATAACCTTGTGAAAGGGGCGGCGGGGCAGGCGGTTCAGAATATGAACCTTATCTGCGGCTTCGACGAGACGGCGGGACTTCTGTACGCGGGAGGTATCGCCCCTTGAGCAAGACCGCCGCGCCCTCGAAACCCTTTACCCTTCGCGCCTATCGCCCCGAGGACTACCCCGCCATACTCGCGCTGTGGCAGTACACGCGCCAACGCCCCTATCGCCCTGAGCAGATAGAGCGGGTATTGCGTAGCGAGGGCGGCGTTCTTGTGGCGGAGGGCGTACTACCCAACGGCGATAAGGCGGTTGCGGGGGTGTTGATATGGTCGCATAACGGGCAGGTGGGGCATCTTTGGCGGGTCGCGGTGGCGGCGGAGTTTCGGCGGCAGGGAGTGGCGAGCGCCCTAATTCATCAGGCGGAGGCGGATATTCGCGCCTCTGGGCTGGACGGCGTTGGTCTGCTAACGCGCATTCTGAACTCGGCGGCGCAGTCGCTCTACGTGAAGTTGGGCTATCGGCATCGCGAGGATTTGATTTTTTGGAGCAAGAGGTTTGACGGGGAGTGACCTCTCCCTGCCCTATCGGACATCCCTCCCCGACGCGGAGAGGGACTGCCTGAGAGGTGGTTTCGTGGGGCGTAACGAGGGTCTCATTTGACACCTACTAGAAGTGAAGCGGGAACGGATGCACCTCACCCTGTCCTGCGGACATCCCTCCCCGGCGCGGGGAGGGACTGCCTGAGAGGTGGTTTCGTGGGGCGTAAAGTAACGCTGTTTGGGTCTATGGGGAATCTTTTGAAACAGATAAACGAAAGCGGAGGCGAGAGACACAAGGCAGGAGATTGCTCCGCCTTAGTCGAACAGTATCACTGTGCAATCTAGCCCCTCCCTAGCCCTCTCCGTTTCGGGGAGGGATGTCCGATAGGGCAGGGAGAGGTTACGAGGAGGGGTAGTATGAAACCACACGCTATTATTGTCGGACAACCCGTCGCCAAAATAAAACAGGACCTCGCCAAGCAGTTCCGGCGTGATATGACGCGTGCCGAGCGAACTTTGTGGGGGCGTATTCGCGATAACCGACTAGAGGGCGTGCATTTCCGCAGACAGCAGGTGATTGATGGGTTCATCGCTGATTTCTATTGCCATAGCGCCGCACTCGTGATTGAAGTAGATGGCGCGACGCACGAACTCCAACACGATTTAGAGCGTTCCGCCGTTTTTGAGGGTAGAGGCATACGCACATTGCGCTTTACAAATGCGGAGGTTTACGCTGATATAGAACGAGTCGTCAAAACCATTAGAGGCTACTTGCCCCCTCCCTAACTACCTCACCCTGTCCTGCGGACATCCCTCCCCGGCGCGGGGAGGGACTGCCTGATAGGTGGTTTTGTGGGGCGTAAAGCGACGCTATTTTAACCCCTCCGCAACCTTCGTGAAACAGATAAATGGAAAGCGCAAAAATAAAGAGTAGAGGCAGGGAACTATCCCGTCTTTAACGAACGAAATCACTCTCCGCCCTAGCCCCTCACCGTGCCGGGGAGGGGTGTCCGCAGGACGGGGTGAGGTAAAACGAAATCACTCTCCGCCCTAGCCCCTCTCCGTTTCGGGGAGGGGTGTCCGCAGGACGGGGTGGGGTAAAGGACGAAACATGATAACACAGTGGAAAGAGGAGCCGAAGGCGGGAGTCACCTTCCCGGAGGGCTTCGTCGTTTCGGGAGTGCGGTGCGGCATAAAGTCGCTGGGGAACGACCTCGCCGTTTTAGTCTGCGATAGCGTGGCGAACGTCGCGGGAGTGTTCACCACGAACCACGTTCAGGCGGCGTGCGTCCAGTACTCGCGCCGAGTCGCGAGGGGCGGAAAAGTCCGCGCTATCGTGGTGAACGCAGGAAACGCCAACGCCTGCAACGGCGAACAGGGCGACTCAGACAACCGTAGCATGGCGGACTGGGTAAGCCGGCGCCTGAACGTGCCGCCCGACCACGTTCTCACCGCCTCGACGGGGATTATAGGGCATCTTATGCCGATGGAGAAGATAAAGGCGGGAGTGGAGATGGCGGTCGCGCAACTAGACAGGGGCGCGGAAGCCGATAAGAACGCCGTTGAAGCGATAATGACGACGGACACCTACCCGAAATATCGCGCTGCGATAGTGGACTGCGACACATGGGTAGAGCCGATTCGCTTTGGGGGGATGTGCAAAGGCTCCGGCATGATAGCCCCCAACATGGCGACCATGCTCGCCTTCCTGACGGTGGATGTGCGAATGCCCTCCGAGCTGCTTCAAGAGGCTCTCAACCGCGCTGTAGCCGTCTCCTTCAACAGCGTGACAGTAGACGGCGACACTAGCACCAACGATATGTGCCTCCTTCTCGCTTCCGGCATGGGCGGCTCAGAGATTACGGTAACGGGACAGGCGTTTGAGGACTTCGTGGAGGCGCTTTCGCGCTTCTGTATCACCCTCGCGAAAGAGATAGCCCGCGACGGCGAAGGCGCGACGAAACTGGTTCATGTTATCGTGAAGAACGCGCCCCACTACGCGGGCGCTCACAAAATCGCGAAGACGATAGCGGAGTCCCCGCTCGTCAAGACCGCGCTCTACGGCAACGACCCGAACTGGGGCAGGCTACTCATGGCGGCGGGGCGCGCTGGCGTTCCCTTCGACCAGAACAAGGTAGACGCTTATGTGGGGACGCACTTAGTATGCTCTCAGGGGCGGAGCGTGGAGTTTGATAGGCTTGGGGCGCACGAATACCTCAAAAATAAGGAGGTGGATGTTGTGGTGGATTTGAATATGGGAGAGGATAGCGCCACCGTCTGGACGTGCGACTACAGCTACGACTACATAAAAATTAACGCGGAGTACCATACCTAAATGTCTGTCGACCCACAGATTCATGCAAAAGTCTTGATTGAAGCCCTGCCCTACCTGCGACACTTCTACGGGAAAACCGTTGTGGTCAAGTACGGCGGCAACGCCATGATAGACGAGACCCTCAAAATGCAGGTGATGCAGGACATCGCGCTTCTGCACTATGTAGGGATTCGCCCCATACTCGTTCACGGCGGGGGTCCCGAAATCAACGCCATGCTCAAGAAACTAGACATACACTCCTCGTTTGTCGGCGGGCTTCGCGTCACCGACGCCGCGACGATGGAGGTGGTGGAGATGGTTCTGGCGGGTAAGACCAACAAGGCGATTGTTGCGCTACTGAACCAACAGGGGGCGCAGGCGGTAGGATTGAGCGGCAAGGATGCGAACCTGATTCAAGCCTGTAAAATGGAGTCTCCGCATGGCGATTTGGGGTTTGTCGGCGAAGTCGTGAAGATAAACGCCGACTTTTTGAACCGCCTCTCCGCGCAGGGTTATATTCCGGTTAT
>CAIJLM010000684.1 GCA_903821495.1 uncultured Chthonomonas sp.
ATAACCGCTTTCACGAGTATTACTTAATTTTGCAGCAACATTAGGCGCACGCCCAACCCAAACAAGGTCATTATTATCACGGACACCACCCCGAATCACCGTAACATCGCTTGTATCAACACCTACGGCTTGTGCAAGCTTATAGTCCCCATTTTTCAGTAAGTCATATTTGTCCTCAAGTTTTGGTTTAATAATTTTTGAAAACGCATACGCAATATGCAGTGCACATTTGGCTGCATTTGTATTTTTATGGTCACCCACAAACACCCCCATAACCCTGTCGCCATCGAAGCTACGGATATGACCGCCCTTGGAACGGATTAGGCGCGAACAGCATGATAGATAGCATTTAAAAACCCGCGCCGCTATACGCCAATCATAGTTCATGGCTAATTCAGTGGAATCAGCCAGGTCTGCATATAAAATAGTTGCCTTCAATTTTACTGCGCCACCAGCTAACGCGACATTGTCAGTTTCTGGTACCACCTGACCGTCACGCACATCCCAAGACTGGTTTAGGATATTATCAACAGATTTTTCTAAATCGTCTAGAATAGCCATTATTACTTCACCAAAAGATTCTTAGCTTGACTGTTTGAGGCAACCAATACAGCCTGTCATGAGTCGGGTCATACTATACCAGTCGTTATCGGGTTATGTGTACCATGTGTTATCGCCCGATGTATACCAGCGGTTACCGGCTGGTGTATACCAGGGATAGCTGCATAGAAATAGCGTCGCGTCGTTGCCACCGACCTGCCTCCTGTCTTGTCTTAGAGACAGGAGGAACACCATGGAGCGACTATCAATGCAACTCATACAAGACATTATCTACCGGCTACGCCAGGGACAGTCCGAGCGCGCCATCGCAAGCGACCTGAAACACTCGCGCATCACCGTGCATCGCTATCGGGAACTGGCGCGAGAGAAGGGCTATCTCGACAAAGAGACCCCGCTACCCACGCCCGGTCAACTCCTGGCGGAGTTCGGTCCCCCTGCGCCGCCCCCGGTTCAGACTTCCAGCGTAGAACCGCATCGCACTCAGGTGGAAGCGTGGTTCGCCAAAGGCGTGGAAATGACCGCCATGCACCGACATCTCGTGGAATGCCATGGCTATACCGGAAGCTATGGCTCCGTCAGACGCTTCGTCCAGCGTCTGCAAGCTCCCAAAACACAGGCGTTTGTGCGGATAGAGACCGCTCCGGGAGAGCAAGCGCAGGTGGACTTCGGCGCGGTAGGCAAACTCAAAGACCCGACGACAGGCAAGGAGCGACCCGCCTACTGCTTTGTTCTCACCCTCTCGCACTCCCGCCACCAGTATGTGGAGTTCGTCTTCGACCAGACCCTCGCCACATGGATCGGTTGCCACCGACGCGCGTTCGAGAGTTTCGGAGGAGTTCCTCGTGAAATCGTCGTGGACAATCTCAAAGCCGCTGTCCTCAAAGCCGCGCTGGAGGACGCCGTTCTCTCCGCTCCCTATCGCCAGATGGCGCAACACTATGAGTTTCTCATCCATCCCTGTCGGGTTCGCACCCCGCAACACAAGGGGAAGGTCGAGAACGGCGTTCACTACGTGCAACGCAACTTCTTTGCGGGCGCAACCTTCCGCGATATTCGGGACGCCAACCAGCGCGTGCAACGCTGGGTATTAGAGTATGCCGGGGCGCGAGACCACGGAACGACCCATGAGCCCCCTCTCCAACGCTTCCGTCAACAGGAAGCGGAGGCTCTTTTACCCTTGCCAAAGGAACCGTTCCATCTGCTGGCAGTGCGTTCTGTAAAAGTGCATCGAGACTGCCATGTGGTTCTGGAAGGAAGCTACTACTCCGTTTCTCACACCTATATCGGTCAGACGCTGGAGGCTCATCTCTACGAGAAGACCGTGCAACTCTTTGCAGGGCTGACCCTGTTGTCCACCTATGAGCGCGCCAGCAAGCCAGGGCAACGTCTTACGCGCAGGGAACACTATCCGGCGAACAAAGCGATTTACCTGGAGCGCACTCCCGACTGGTGTCGTGAAAATGCGACCCGTATAGGACCTGCCTGTAGCTCTCTGACGCTCTCGCTACTGTCGGAGCGTCCTCTCGACCAACTACGCGCCGCGCAGAACCTGCTGGGTTTAGAAGCGACCGTAGGCGCTCCGCGTTTGGAAGCCGCCTGTGTTCGCGCCCTCCACTTTGGAGACCCGCGTTACCGGCGCGTCAAAAGCATCCTGAAAGCCGGATTGGAGACGGAACCTCTCAGCGAAAGCGCGTCGGCGGAGAGAGGCGTCGCCGAATCCCGTGTCTATACCTACGCCCGCGGGGTG
>CAIJLM010000685.1 GCA_903821495.1 uncultured Chthonomonas sp.
ATGGGCTATCTACAGAGAGGTTTTCGCCTATTGTCAACCTGAACGAGCCGGCGCGAGGGCTTCGCGCCGAGTTCGCAGAGCGTTGGGCGGCGCTGAAAGAGGTTCCGTTTTTTCCTGCGGTGGGGGATGGGGCTTGCGGCAATGTCGGGAGCGGTTGCACATCGCCGGAGCGTTTCGCTATCAACTTAGGCACGTCGGGGGCGGTGCGCGTTCTATGGCGGGAGTCGCAGATGTCTACGCCTCCCGTTCAGCCCTCTGGTTGTTGGCACTACCGCATAGATAAGGCGCGTCCGCTCATTGGAACCGCCTTTAGCGATGGCGGAAACGTGTTTGACTGGCTACAGAAGAGCCTGAAACTACCCTCCCTTAAAGAGTTAGAGGCTTCGCTACTAACAGTCGAGCCGGGCGCTCACAATCTGGTGTTTCTGCCGTTTATGTCGGGCGAGCGGGGCATGAACTGGAACCCGAAAGCGCGTTCCGCGTTCGTCGGTATGAACCTCGACACCTCCCCGCTAGACATGGTTCACGCGGTGATGGAGGCTATCGCCCTGCGCTTTACGCTTGCAACGGGGCAGTTGAGCGAGGTTTTTCCGCAGGTGCGCGAGGTGATAGCGTCGGGCGGCATTCTGAGCAAATCTCCTGCATGGGCGCAGATTTTCGCCTCCGCTTTAGGGCAACCGATAACGCTTACGGAAGAGCCAGAGGCGAGTAGCAGGGGCGCGGCTTTCTTGGCGATGGAGGCGGAGGGGACGCTGGGAGCGGCGGAGTGGGAGACGCGCATGGGAAAGACCTACCTGCCGAACGCCGCGCATTTCGCTCGCTATCAGGAGGCGCTGGCGGAGCAAGAGCGGCGCTATACTCAACTCTTACAGGAAAAATAGCGTCGCCTAACGAGCGACAAATCGGATATAATAGAAATCACTTTTGATAATCCTGCGCGTTATTCTTAGATAGGAGTTCTCGCTTGAGTCCCTCTCCCGCCAATATGCCAAAGCGTGTCTTTATTAGTTACAAACGTGAAAAATCGGGCGACCATAACCAGCGGGTGTACGATTTAGCCGACACTTTGCGCGGGCATGGCATAGACGCTTGGATAGACGAATACGACCTTCACCACTCCTATACTTGGGAGGAGTGGATGGAGCGCGAGATTAAGAACGCCGACTTTGTTCTTGTGATATGCAGTCAGGCGTATTTTGAGTATGTTGAGCGAACGGCGAGCGCGGGCGGCGGACAAGGGGTTTTGCACGAGATGAGACTCATACGGAGTGAACTGTATGAGAGTCCCGGCGTGAATCCCAAGTTCCTCCCCGTCCTCCTGCCAACTTGCGTGAATAGCCATATCCCCACGCCTCTACGCGGCTTCAGTTACTACCAGATGGAGCGTTATGAACTGATAGACGCAGGTTACGAGCGACTCTTACGGCGGATAACCCAGCAGAAGATAGAGCCTCGCAAACTCGGTAGCGTTCCCAACCTATCTAGCCCCCACGCCGCTCCCGTCAATACCCCTGCGCCTACTCTGGGGAGTGTTCCGAACCTGCCCCCGCCGCCCAAACCAACAACAAATCCCAAAGACGGGGCGGAGTTAATCTACATTCCTGCGGGTAAGTTCCTGATGGGGGACGACGACCAGAGCGATAACCCGCGTCAAACGGTGGAACTGACGGACTACACCATCTACAAGAACGTAGTGACGGTGGAGCAGTACGCAGCGTACTGCAAGGAGGAGGGTAAGGATATGCCAAGTCCGCCCGACTTTAACCCGAAATGGAGCAAGCGCGACCACCCTATAGTGAATGTGAACTGGCATGAGTCTCGCGCTTACGCGCAGTGGGCGGGTGGCGATTTGCCAAGCGAAGCGCAGTGGGAACGGGCGGCGCGTGGAACAGATGGGCGTAAATACCCTTGGGAGGGTGAATGGGATGCCAGTAAATTGTGGTGTAGTAAGAAGGACTGGGGAGATTCGGGAGGTACAACGGCGGTAGGTAGGTACGGGGTAAGCCCAGAAGGCTGTACGGACATGGCGGGAAACGTTTGGCAGTGGTGCCTGGACGGTTACAACGCAGGTTATTGGAATAGCGCGTCGTCGCAAGTGGTGAATCCAGTGAATGTAACTGTAAAAGATGTGCGTGTCTTGCGCGGCGGTTCCTGGTACAGCGACACTCCAGACTACTTCCGTTGCGCCTGCCGGCTCAGGCTCACTCCAGACAGCGGGGACTACGGCGGCGGTTTTCGTGTTGTCCTCCGAGGACTCCTGTAACCCTTTGCTCTTTGTCTCTTTTACCCTTTTAAAATGTTGCGACGTAGGAGCAAGAGTCAAAATTTTTGGGGTTTTGAACAGGGTTGGAGTAGCGCAATGAGCCTTCCGCGCTGACCCATCCCAACCCCTTAGCCCTTCACAAGGGGGAGGGCGAATGCCGAAACTGCAAGGCTTATCTGCGCCCGCCCCTCATCCTGTCCTTCGGACATCCTTCTCCCGATTCGGGAGAAGGACTTGACCTATAGGTTTGGCTGTCTCGCGATGAGGTTTTTGGGATACAGAATATTACATACCCCAATGAGCCTTCACAAGGGGGAGGGCGAATGCCGAAACTGCAAGGCTTCCGCACTCCTCAAAAGTCGGCGGAAAACGGAGTATTGCAAGTCTCCCCTTTGTGAAGGCTCACTGGGGTATGTATGGC
>CAIJLM010000686.1 GCA_903821495.1 uncultured Chthonomonas sp.
CAACAAGCCCCCTCGCTTGAAGCCACTCGCACAGGCTTTTAGCCTCAAACCAGTCGCTCCCTTTCTCCCGTGTCGAACGGGGGAAAGGGTTGGGGTTAGAGGGCGGTAGCGGTACAGAGGGCGAATCGCTATGCCGCATCGCCTATCAGACAGACCCTCCCAACTCAAATGAAACACACCCAAATCTTTTCTCGGCGCTGAGTGAAGAAGGAAACCCCTATTTCTGTCAAGAATAACCACTCAAGCAATCCATACAACGGGTGACACGGGTTCGGGGAGGAATCATGAAATGAGCGTACACTGGAAACGTCTAACAACGCAGTCTATTTTTCTACTCAGCCTAATAGCGCTACTCTGCGCGGGAACGACCCTGCAAGCGAGAGCCGACAAAACACAAGCCTATGCGTGGGGATATAACGCAATTAGCGCATTAGGAGACGGAACCAATACCGACAAACACTTAGCGGCAAGCGTCTTCGGTATGACGAATGTAAAACAGATTTCAACAACATCCGAACACTCCCTCGCTGTAAAATTAGATGGAACCGTCTGGGCATGGGGCGACAATCGCGGGGGGCAACTGGGAGATGGAACCACTGTAGACAGGAATACGCCTGTACTAGTCTCCGGTCTCTCTGACGTGGCGCAGGTTTCGGGAGGCGGCGCTCACTCGCTCGCCCTCAAGTCCGATGGAACGGTGTGGGCGTGGGGAGCCAACAATCGAGGGCAACTTGGAATTGGAAATAAGAGCGGTACAGTCACGCCAACACTGGTCTCTGGTCTCACAAACATCGTGCAGGTTTCGGCAGGCTCTGAACACTCTCTAGCCATCAAATCCGATGGAACGGTGTGGGCGTGGGGCTACAACAATAAAGGGCAACTGGGTGATGGAACCAACGCCAACAAGAACACGCCTGTACAAGTCTCTGGTCTCTCTGGCGTGGCGCAGGTTTCGGGAGGAGCAGGATCCTTTTTTGGTTCTCACTCGCTCGCCCTCAAGTCCGATGGAACCGTCTGGGCATGGGGTTACAACGATAGAGGTCAACTAGGAGATGGAACCACTGTTGATAAGAACACGCCCTTGCAGGTCTCCGGGCTTGCTGGCATAACACAGGTTTCGGGAGGAGCGAGTTACTCTCTTGCGCTCAAGTCGGATGGAACCGCCTGGGCATGGGGAGAAAATCTTAGCGGTCAACTGGGCGATGGAACCACCGTTGATGCGACTACGCCCGTACAGGTCTCCGGTCTCTCTAGCGTAAAACAGATTTCAGCAGGGTGGTATCACACACTTGCCGTCAAATTAGATGGAACCGTATGGGCGTGGGGTAACAATGGGTATGGTCAACTGGGAGATGGAACCACAACAGACAGGTCTACTCCGACGCAAGTCACAGGGCTGGCGGGCGTGACGCAGGTGAGCGTAGGATTTCTGTACTCCTTAGCGCTCGGAAAAGTGGTCACGCCCGCTCTCGCCACAACCATGTCCGTCGCAAAGAGAACCCTGACGGCGGGACTCGCGACGGTTCTGGAAGCCAAACTCGTCCTGACAAGCGCGGGAACTCCGCTTCCGGGAGAGAGCGTCGCCTTCTCTATTGACGGAATCTCGGTAGGTAGCGCCTATACAGACGCTACAGGGCTGGCGAGTCTCCCCGTGACGCTCTCCTACCCTGCCGGGGCGCATCCCTGCAAGGCGCTGTTTGCGGGTAGCGGCGTTCTTCACGCCTCCTCTAGCTCCGCTACTCTTACTCTCTCGACGTTTACTCCTGTGCGCGGAACGGTCTACGCATGGGGAGACAACACCTATGGAGCGCTGGGAACTGGATTTAACTATCCGACAAATGTTCCTATGCAGGTAAAGGGACTCTCTAAAGTCGTGCAGGTAGCGGGAGGCGGAATAGACCCATACTTCAAATACGGTTACTCGCTTGCATTGAAGTCCGATGGAACAGTCTGGGCGTGGGGATACAATTTCTTTGGACAATTAGGAGATGGAACAAATATTCATAGAAACACGCCCGTGCAGGTCTCAGGACTTACGGGAGCCGTGCAGGTTTCGGCAGGGAGCTATCACTCTCTTGCATTGAAATCCGATGGAACGGTATGGGCATGGGGAAGTAATGGCTCGGGGCAGTTAGGGAACGGAACCCAAACGCCAAGCCGCACTCCAGTACAGGTCTTAGGGCTTTCCAATGTAGTTCAAGTATCGGCAGGAGGCGGAAAGTTTGGCAGGGGTACGTCTCTCGCCCTCAAATCGGATGGAACCGTGTGGGGATGGGGCAGTAGCTTTACTGGTGCGCTTGGCGAAGGAATTAGTAGCAACGTACTTACCCCCATAAAAGTCGCAGGGATTGCGAACGTAGTGCAGATAGCCCTAGGAGAGGGGCACTCGCTCGCCCTCAAGCCCGATGGAACTGTTTGGGCATGGGGAGACAATTTCTATGGTCAACTGGGAGATGGGAGTCGCTCTAGTAATAAGACTCCAACACAGGTAGCAGGTCTCAATAACGTGGTGCAGGTATTAGCTGGTGCAGTCGGCTCCTTCGCATTGAAGTCAGATGGCACCGTGCAAGGGTGGGGATACAATCGCGAAGGAGAGCTGGGAGCGGGAACTGACTCAAATCAGTATAGTCCTGTTCAGGCATCCGGTCTCTTCGGGGTAGTGCAGATAGGAGGGGGAAGCTTCAGCACGCTCGCCATAAAGTCAGATGGCACGCTCTGGGCTTGGGGAGCGAACAGAGAGGGGGAGATAGGCGACGGCACAAACCTCGATAGACACACTCCGGTTCAGGTTCCTATATTGGTAGGGCAGACGGGCATTGCGGGAGGAATTGCTCACTCTCTCTCCGTTACCGCAGTCCCCCGTAACACGATAACCTCTACCAGCTCCTTGAAAGTAACCTACGGCACAACTACCATACTAACCGGAAAACTACGCCTAACAGGGGTTATCACCCTCCCTGTCAAGCCCCTCGTCTTCTCTATAGACGGCGTTGTTGTCGGAACCGCTCTCACCGACGCTTCGGGAACGGCGCGGCTTACGCTCGGCTCTCCGATTGCGCCGGGAACTCATGCGCTAGATGTCGCCTTTGCGGGAGACGGCAACTTCAACGCTTCCGGCGCATCGGGAACTATCGCCGTGAAAGCCGCTACCACCCTCAGCCAGAAGTCGGTATCGGGCAAGGCGGGAAGCGCGGTCAACCTCGCCGCCACGCTTACGCGAACGGTTGGCGGGGCGCTTCTCGCCAACAAAACCGTCACCTTCTATGTGGATGGGAGTAGCGTAGGAACAGCGACCACAGACGCGAACGGAGTGGCTACCCTCTCCTACACGATAACACAGGCGGCGGGTAAGTACGCGCTCAAAGCGACCTTTGATGGAGATGACGGCTATCTCGCTTCCTCTTTCACCAGAGCGAGCCTTGTTGTGAAGTAGGCGCTCACTACGCTAAAGAGCCGCCCCCTAAACTTCGGGGGCGGCTCTTTTTTGTTTTGCGCTGTTTCGCGGCTCTCTAAAACGAGGGAGAGGCGCATCTACACAGCGAAAACTAATCCGAGTACTCGTCCGGCTTCCCCTCTGAAACCTCTGAAATAAGAACCCAACGTCGCTCCGCGCTCGACAAAATAACCGCGTCAATCACCTCTTGCGCGTAGTAGCCATCCCAGAGGCTAGGCTCGACTGTGGTTTCGTCGTTGCGAATCGCCTCTAGCCAGCGGTAGGTAGTGTTCGTAGGAGTATGCCGACCAGGACGGAAAAAGTCCTCTTCCTCAGCTCCGTTCGCCGCTTCCACCGTCACCACGCCCTCCACCTCTATGGTCTCCCAGTTCGGATTTCCTGCGTGTAGCCCACGCAAAGAGACTCCTCTATGCGAGGCAATCAGATGTAGCCGCCCCTCCGTGCCGTAGACCTCTATCTCTTGCTGTTGAATTCCTGCGCCCTGATGCGCGACCCAACTGGTATGAAGAACCGCCTGCGCCCCGCTCGTGAGTTCTGCGAGGAAGGTGCAGGAGTCGTCGTTTCGTTCGCCTACGTCCGGGTTTTCGGAGTGGAGTATTCTGTCTAAATCGCCGTCTGCATCCCAGAGTGTGGTTATCATGTTCCCAGAGACCGCGGAAAACTCTTCGCCGGTGATGTAGCGCACGAGGTCGATAAGGTGCGAACCTAAGTCGCCAAGAATGCCCGCGCCGCTACGAGCGCGGAGGCTTCGCCAGTTCGGGTTGCGCCGTAGCCCAAAGCCCCCATGGTAGGAGCCGGAGACGTGTAGAATATCGCCCACATAGTCCGCGTCGATGAGTTTCCGAAACGCTTGAACGGCGGGGTTGTCGCGGTAAGGGAAGTTGCTCATTCCAATAAGGTTGCGCTTGCTGGCGGTATCCGCCATCTCAAACGCCTGCTCTGCATTCAGGGCGATAGGCTTTTCGCAGGTGACGTGTAGGTCGCGTTTCAACGCCGCCATCGTTACGGGGTGGTGCAGGTCGTTGGGAGTGCAGACAATCACGCCATCCATCGGAACCGTGTCCATCATCTCCTCATAGTTTGTGAAGTAGCGAGCGTTTGCGCCGTACTTCGCTTTTACCTCATCGGGGTCGCGCTCCGCGCCTCCGCTCACCGCTACTACCTCAACGTTTGGGTGCGTCTGCAAGGCGGCAAGATGCCAGTAGTTCACCCACCAACTGGGGCCCACAATTCCCACACGCACGGTATCCAACGGGTCTAGGCTCATCTCTCTCCTCTTTCTTAAATTGGCTCCCCGAAGGGGCGCTTCAACATTCCGCCTCTATTCTACTCTAATCGGGTAACACTTCGTAACGCTTTTTCCGTAATAAAAGTATAACCAGCATTTAAGGTTGTGCGATGTACCGTTTTACTCTGTTCTCAAAAATCTTTCCTTTGGACACACAAACTCTAAGTCGCCGAGAGCGTAGTCGCCTGTGCGGTCTGCTACTGCTACTGCTTCTGTTCGCCGCGCCTACGCTCTACCGTCGCGTTGTGGTGACGCAGGAGTTTTTGCGCCGACTGGATAGCGGAAACGCCTACATCGCGCAGGGCTTTGCTCTGGACGCGGAGCGAGAGTGGCTCTGCGCGGAGCGCCTCGCCCCCAATAATCCCCTTGTGCTGGAGCTTCTGGGGGCGCTCTACGTGCGGCAGAACCGCCCTGACGAGGCGCGGCGGATTTTGAATCGGCTTGCAGACAGCGCCCCGAATGAGCCGCATATCTTGTGCCGATTCGCGGCTTTGGAGTTCTATCTGGGCGGAGTAGGGATGAGAACCTTCGCTCAACAGGACGCGCTTCGCGCCGCGAAACTAGAGCCGGACTGCCTTGACGCGCAACGGGTTGCGGCGGAGGTCTCCTTTTGGGTAGGGGAAGACGAGGACGGGCTGAACTATCTGAACCGCGCCCTGCATATCCAACCCGATAACATTGCGCTACGCCTCTACCTTATCTCGCACCTCGTTCGCGCGAACAAACTTCCCAAAGCCATCGAACTCGCGCAAGAGGCTCAGGCGCAACACCCGCAGACGATAGCGGCGCACGGCGTGTTGGGAAGCCTGTATCGTCGCCTGCCCCCTTCCGCCCCGGAGCGCCAGAAAGCGGAGGAGGAACTGCTTATCGCCCTGCAAAAATCCCCCACGCATAGCGTTTTCTGCTTTGAACTGGGGGAGTGGTATCTCCAGTGCAAACAGCCCGATAAGGCGGTGAAATACCTTGAGACGGCGTGTAGACATGGCTATACAGGCTCGGCGGTGTGGGAAGGGCTGGCGGAAGCCTATCAGCGGTTAGGATATAACGCGGCTTTCGCGAAAGCGGGGAAGACGGCTCAATGGTATCGCAACTTAGAGCGAGAGTTAATAGCGTTAGACCGTAGTATTATGGACTGTCCGGGCGACGCGCAACTGCATCAGCGTCGAAATAGGATGTATCAGGCTCTGGCGGCGGCGACTCGTTCGAGCGCCTCTCAGCGCCGAAGACAGAAGTTTCCGCTCTTCTTGCCCTAACATTTTACCGTTTTGCGCTTTTTGCCTCCGCTTCCCCTTGCGAGACACTTATGAATGTAGTCGGCGGCGAGCGGGACTTTACAGGCGGTCTCTCCCACATCCACCGACACCCTGCCTATGCGCCCTGCAACGCCAAGAGCGAAATCGGCGAGGGGGGGAACGTAAACGCCCGCGCTAATAACAAAGCCGTTCATCGTAGAGCGAACGCGGTTGGGTTGGCGGTGAACGCTCTGTTCCACGCGCTCAAGCAGGCTCTCAATGCGAGGCATATTCAGCGCCGAGTCTTCCGTCAGCGATACCAGCCCGCTCAAGGTAGCCCAGCCGGACGAAGCGATGTTCTCCTTGTCCGAATCTATCCACTGCAACGCCATCTCCCACCCATAACGGCTCTCCGCAGTCACCCATGCCACCGTATACTCGCTCAACATATACCAGTAGGCTTGCTCCGCCCAGCGCTGTAGGTCGTCCGGAGTCATTCGCCCATCTTCCGCGATTAAGCCCGCGAGATACATCGCATCCGAGATTCCCGTATCGTAGAGACCGAGCGCGAGGTCGTGGCTCTTCTTGATACGCTTCTGGATTTTCTTTAGGTCTCCTACTTTCACGCCGAAGAAAGGCTCTTTCGCGCCATGCTTGATAAGAACGCTCTTCGTGGATTCGCTTCCAAACGAACGTAACTCCTCGACAATCTCCTCAACGGTCATTTTTGGTCTCCTTCTCCTCATACGGCAGTATGTAGCGCAGTAGCGCGTTGTTACGCCCACTCTGGTAGCGGAGACAAAAGCGGCAAAGGCATAGCCTCTACCGCTATTTTTTCAGTTGGTCTCTTATCGCTTCGCCTGACCGCCAAGCCAGCGCACCGTGTTTTCGATAATTTGAAGGACGGCGGGCTGTTTGTACACGTCGAAAACCTCGTGACCGGGGCGGAAGTAGACCACTTTCCCCTTGCCTACCTGCCACACGCTTCCGCTACGAAAACTCTCGCCCGCGTCCCACTTCTCCTCGAACACCACCGCGTCCGGCGTAGGAACATGGAAGGGGTCGCCATACATCTCCGTATGCGGGATGTCGAAGGTCTCCGGCACGCCCTTCGCTATCGGGTGCTTGGGTAGAAGAACGCGAACATGGCTCGGCTTGCCGTCGCCCCGCACGAAGGGAAAGACGCATAGCGGGAGCGTGATATTAAGCGTTATACGTCCATCTGCGCCGACGCTCTTTACGAAGGAGGGGGTCATCGGGTCGTTGAGACCGGGCTGATGACGCGGCACAATAGGCGCTACTACCTCAGCGGAGTCTCTCTCTTTTGGCGGGAGCGTTTTGAGCGCGTCCTGAATAGCCCGTTCGTTCATCGCCTCCATAAAGGGGCGAGACCAGTGCGCCGAATGGAGCGAGAACAGGGAGAGTTTACCCTCCTTCACGCGGCGGACTATGTCGTGCGCTCGTTCAGGCTTGAGGTCGTCGTGTCGCTGGTGTCCCCACCATATCAACACGTCACACTCGTCCAGCGTCTCCTTAGAAAGCCCCTGCTCCGGGTCGTCCAGCCCTACCGATTTAACGGTGAACTCCGGCGCGTTCGGGTTTTTCGCGCTCGCCTGTTTTCGTAAGAAGTCGGCGAGATGGTTGCCTGAAAAGTTTTCGTAAACCTGCTTCTGCGCGGGTTGTCGCTCGTCCCACACCACTACGCGAAACGTCTTGCCGCGCTTTTGCGCTTGTGCGTGGGTCATTCCTATCGCGAAAACTGCGGCGACAATCCATGCTCTTAATCTCATTCTACATCCTCCTGTATCTGTCTCTATGGAGTGTCATTCGCCACAGTTCGATTTGTTTCCTGCCCGTATTCAAAATCTAGGTTCCGCTACGCAGGATTCTGCCTAGAGCCTGTGGAAGCGTGTTTCTAATCTACCCACACATCCCTTTTTCGAGAGGACTACGCCCCATGCCGCTACTCAAGAACGCTTTTGGAAAGACCGCCCCCATCCTGCTTTGCGCCCTGCTCGGCGTTTCGCGTCTACCTGTTGTAGCCCAACGGATTCTACCGCGCACTCGCCCCGTTCTCGCCTTAGAAAATGCCAACAACCCAGAACTCCAACGAGTTTCTGAGGCGCTGACGGCGTTGGAAAAGCGCGTGGACGCGCTACGCGAAAAGGACAAAGAGAACAGAAGCAGGTGGTCGGATGCCGAGGCGTTCGCGAAGGCGGTAGAGTGGGCTATCTCCTACGACGCGATAACAAAGCCTTCCGAAATCGCGAAACTCCTCTCCTTTGTGAAGCGCGGAGAGCGCAGGGCGAAAGCGCTGGAGGAGAGAAAGCCCGCTTGGACAAATAAAAAGGGCTACCTAACGCGGGGCTACGTATCGGCGGTAGATGGCTCCGTGCAACCCTACGGGCTTATCATTCCTGAATCCTACGACCCGACGAAACCAATTCGCCTTGACGTGGTTCTACACGGCAGTTCGCGCCCCGTTGGAGTGAGCGAACTCAACTTTATGTCCTCCTTTGATGATGGCGACGAGGGCGGTAGAAAAGTCGCAGACCGCAACTACATCGAACTACACCCGCTAGGGCGCGTGGAGAACTGCTATCGCTGGGCGGGAGAGACCGACGTGTTCGAGGCGATTGAGGATGTGCGGCGTTGTTATAACATCGATAGAGAGCGAATCGTCCTGCGCGGAATGTCTATGGGCGCGTCGGGAACGTGGCATCTCGGCTTGAAGCGCCCCGACTACTTTGTCGCGCTCGGTCCCTACTGCGGCTATGTAGACACCCATCAGTTCTCCGAGACCCCCGGCATGAACTTCGTGAAGGTGGGCGTTCTGCCGGACTATCAGGAGAAGGCTCTGCGTATGCTAGATTCTGTGGACTACGCCGCGAATGCGGGCGTCGTTCCCGCAATAGCCGCGATTGGCGAGA
Organism: uncultured Chthonomonas sp.; assembly: GCA_903821495.1. Taxonomy (GTDB): domain Bacteria; phylum Armatimonadota; class Chthonomonadetes; order Chthonomonadales; family Chthonomonadaceae; genus CAIJLM01. The sequence continues at coordinate 8,905 of CAIJLM010000686.1, forward strand.
TAGACCCCTTCTTTCAGGCGCACGTCATTATGGGGGCGGCGATGAAGCGGGAGGGGCTAAAAATGGTGAATATCATCTCTCCCGGAACCGCCCACGTTCAAGACCCCGCCACGCACAAAGAGCAACTACGGCAGATAGCAGAGTATACCGACAGAGGGCGCAACCACCTGCCGCGCCATCTTAGGTTCGTAACGTGGACGCTCAAGTACTCCCGATGCTACTGGGCGGAGATACTAGGCTTAGAAGAACACTATAGACGCGCCGAAATTGACGCTACAGTGGATGAATCGGGCGCTATTATCCTCAAAAAGCCGCTCAACATCACCCGATTCGCGCTCATTTCTCCGCACGGAGCCGAGCCATTCCGCCATGTCGTGATAGATGGGAGGGCAATCGTCTTACCAAGCAAGCCCTCTAAGAGCGGAAAAATCGTTCTGGAGTGGCGAGAGAGCGAGTGGCGCGTGATTAGCGAACGGGAACTCATAAAGCGTAAGGAGAAAAAGCCCGGTCTACAGGGGCCCATCGACGACGCTTTCACTACCCCCTTCCTCTGTGTACGCGGAACAGGCAAGGCGTGGAATCCGACGGTTCAGGCTTGGGCGGACGCGAACCTGCGCCGCTTTGAGTACGAGTGGCGGCGCTATTTTCGCGGGGAACTCCCCATCGTCAACGATACGGAGGTGACTGCGGAGGACTGCCAACGCTACAACCTGATTCTTTTTGGCGACCCGGGTAGCAACCTCTGGATACGGAAATCTCTCTCCAAATCGCCTGTGCAGTGGACGCAGGAGAGTTTGAAGGTAGGCGCGAAGACCTACGCCTCGCCCGACTACGCCCCCGTCTATATCCTTCCTAGCCCCTTCGCCAAGAGCGGTTCGCGCTATATTGTCGTTAATAGCGGACACACCTTCCACGAGGCGGAACTCAACCGCCTAAACTATCTCCTATTTCCACGCTTGGGGGACTGGGCGGTCTTCAAGACTCTGGACGCGCAACCTCAAAACCCCTCCGACCCTCTCAAAGAGGAGTTGGTTCAGGCAGGTTTTTGGAATGAAAAGTGGGAGGGCGGGGGAGAGTAGGGTATACTACGCTACTAATACCGCACTGAGAGCCTAACGAAACTAATGAACAAAAAGCCAACCACGCGCCGTCAACAGAGACCGCGCCCCTTTTCCCATGCGCCGCAGAGACCCGCGCCGCGCAAGCCCGCGCCTTCAAAACGAACCTTCGACATTGTAGAGCGCGTAGTGGAAGCCCCCGCGCCTCCGCCCGTAGAACTGCCCTTTCGGGTTGTTATCGCGGTGCATCGCCCTCGCTTTCGAGGGCGCATAGAGCGTAGCGTAGCGCGAGTAGGGTGGGAGGTCGTCTCCCTCCTAAACAAGCAAGACCCCGTAGGGTTGTGCGCCAAAGCGCCCTGTCCGCCCGATATTCTTGTGCTATCGGGAGATTTTGGTCGTCAGCGTAGCTACGCTATCTTTCGGGCGGTGCAGAAGTACCGCGAACAGGGCATGAAGATAGTGGGGCTGGTAGACGACTGCGAAGAGGCTCCCGAAGGCTACCCCGACTCCGCGCCGAACGCTCTCTGCGATATCTGCGTCAGCCCGCCCGTAAAGACCGCCGATTTTCGCGACCTCTTCGCCGACCTCTATCGGGCGCTAAAAGGGGAAGAGCCTCCCGCAATGAAGACAGCCGCCAACACTGAGGAAGAAGAGGACGAGGACGTAGATTAGGCTTGCTTTGCGCCGATTTTTGTATTCAAAAACCGAATCGCTATACAGCCAAACCTATAGGTCAGGTCTTTCTCCCGAATCGGGAGAAGGATGTCTGAAGGGCGCATTAGGGGGACGGGGGTG
>CAIJLM010000687.1 GCA_903821495.1 uncultured Chthonomonas sp.
CAGAAACTCAAGTTTTAATGACCGTTGAACCTCTCAATCCGCTCGCTACCATAGAGAAACAGCCGTTCGCCCCTCTTCCTTATGACAGGCTAGAACCCGTAAGCGCGTGGGGCATGAACGCCACCGTAGCCTCTTACGTCTATCGCCCCGCTACCGTTGAAGGGATTCGAGAGGTTTTTGAGACGGCGCGAACGCATGGGCGCAAGGTCGCTCTGCGCGGCTCTGGTTGCAGTTATGGCGACGCTTCGCTTCTCGCCGAAAACATCAGTCTCGACCTTACACGCATGAATCGTATTCTGGAGTGGAACCCCGTAACGGGCGTAATTACGGTGGAGCCGGGCGTTACGATTCGCGACCTATGGCGTTACGTTATTGAGGACGGCTGGTGGTCTCCCGTCGTCTCTGGCACGATGGCGGTGTCGCTGGGCGGCGCGTTGGGCATGAACATACACGGCAAGAACAACTTCCGCGTGGGGCCCATCGGCGACCACGTTGTAGAGTTCGACCTGCTCACCCCCAAAGGCGAAACTCTACGCTGTAGCCGCACGGAGAACGCCGAACTATTTTATACCGCGATTGGCGGATTTGGAATGCTAGGCTGTTTCGTCCGCATCACCCTACAACTCAAGAAAATCTACTCCGGTCAACTCTCTGTGTACGCTTTCGCTACCGCCGACCTGCACGGGCTGTTTCAGGAGTTCGAGGCGCGAATGGGAACCGCCGACTACCTTGTGGCGTGGGTAGACTGCTTCGCAAAGGGAGAGGCGCTAGGACGCTCTCTCATCCATCAAGCGGACTACCTTCCGCAAGGCGACGACCCCGTTCCCGCTCAGACATTGCGCGTTCAAAATCAGGACTTGCCGGAAAATATGTTAGGGATTATCCCCAAGTCGCTAATGTGGCGCTTTCTGAAACCGTTCAGCAATAACTGGGGTATGCGCCTCGTCAACAGGGCGAAGTACATTCAGGGCAGTACTCTCGGCAACCGCAAAACCCATCGTCAGGCGCACGCGGCGTTCGCGTTCCTGCTGGACTACGTGCCGAACTGGAAGTTCGTCTACAAGCCCGGCGGGCTTATCCAGTACCAGAGTTTCGTACCCGCAGAGACGGCGGAAGCCTGCTTCACCGCGCAGATTGAGGCGTGTCAGAGGGCGAATATCATCCCCTATCTCGGCGTTTTCAAGCGCCATCGCAAGGACGACTTCCTGATGTCGCACGCTGTAGACGGCTACTCGTTCGCGTTAGATATTCCCGTCACGCAGAAGAACCGCGACAGAGTTCGGGAACTCGCCAAAGAGTTGAACCGCCTCGTTTTGCAATCGGGAGGGCGCTTCTACTTCGCAAAAGATAGCACGCTCGACGCGGAGACCGCCCGCGCCTATCTAGGAGAGCCCGCTCTCGCGCAGTTTCGGCGCTGGAAACAGACGTGCGACCCCGATAACCTGCTACAGACAAGCCTCTCGCGTCGCCTATTCGGGGAGAGTTGGGAGTAGGGCTAAGGAAGAAGATTTGGGTTAGAAGAAAGCCGTCCGCTCAGGCTTGCAATATCGCCTCTCAAAGGTGTATAATCTTGTTATTGCAAGGGGGGCGCGTTCCGCCAACAGCAGACGCGCCCCCTTACCTGATTCTGGGGCGCTTTATGTCACTTTTTCCAATACCTACAACCTCCTCTTTGAGAGCGGTAATGCGCGACGCGCCCGACCTCGCCCCGACAGACAGCGTGGGGCGATTTCTGCAACGCTTGCGCTACCTCCCCGCCCAGAGCCTGCCTGTACTGGATAGAGGATACCTTGCGGGGATGGTTCATCAGGAGGATATCCTTCGCATTCTGGAGACCCCCTCCGAAGAGGCGCGACAAACCTATATAGACTCGCCGCTCTCGGAGATTATGACAGCGAGCGCGATAACGGCTTCGCCCGAAATGAGTCCGAATGAGGTTGGCGCGTTACTAGCGAAACATCGCCTCTCGCTAATACCCGTTGTAGACGAAGAGGGCTACTGCTTGGGCATGGTGTTGGCGCACGACCTTCTCGCGCCCGATATGCCCGCGCCCCGCCCCGCTGTAGTGGGCGGAATGGCGACTCCGTTCGGGGTCTACCTCACAGATGGCTCCATTCAGGCGGGCGCTAGCAATCTGGCGCTTGTGGTATCGGGCGTTACGCTAGGCGTGATGTTCAAGGTCACGCTCTGGGCGACAGAGGCGATTCTCCACGCGGGGTATCGTTATGGTCTACCCCATGCCGTGACCGCCGATATTGACGTGGTCTCGAATTCACCCAAAGCGGGGCTAATGAATATCGTAGCGCGACTCCTAAGTCTGCTCATTCTGCTAACGCTAATGCGATTGACGCGCCTAGCGGGCTTCCATGCGGCGGAACATCAGACGGTACACGCTATCGAGCGCACAGAGCGTCTTACCGTCAGTATCGTCGGGCGTATGCCCCGCGCTCATCCGCGCTGTGGAACGAATATCATGGCGGCGGGAACCCTTTTCTTTACGCTAATGCAGTTTACAATGAGCGTTCCGGGGGTCAGCGAACTAGCGCCCGTTGTCGCGCTAATAGGGACTCTCGCCTACTGGCGACGGTTTGGCTCTATCCTACAAGAGGTTTTCACGACGCGCCCCGCCTCCGAAAAGGAGCTGTTGAGCGGAATAAAAGCCGGCGAGGAGCTTCTTGAGAAATACCGTAACGCGCCCCCTACGCGCACTCGTCTCTGGAAGCGTATCTGGTGTATGGGCATGGTGCAGAATCTGATAGGGGTCTCGCTTGCGCTTACGCTGATGGAACTGCTGGAAACGGCGATACGCGCTCGGCTACATATCTAACTTTGACACATTAAGGAGTCTCCCTGGTGATAACGTCGGTACTTATAGCCCTTCTCCGAACGGCGCTCGACAACGCGCATAGCGCGGACGAACTGCCCCTGATTGGCGACGACATCGCCATTCAGATAGAGACCCCGCGCAACAAGCAGTTTGGCGACTACTCTAGCAATATCGCGCTTACGCTGAAAAAAGCGACGGGGATTTCCGATAGCCGCGACCTCGCTCAGAGGATTGTTCGCCACTTCCCCGAAAACGCGCACGTCACGCGCTTGGAGATAGCGGGACGCGGCTTCCTGAACTTCTACCTCAAACCGACATGGCTCCACGACGCTATGCTGACCATTGAGGCGCAAGATAGCGCCTACGGAACTAACTCCACGCTGAACGGCGAGACGATTCTGATTGAGTTCGTGAGCGCGAACCCAACGGGCCCTATCAGCGTTGTGAATGGACGCGCCGCCGTTCTGGGCGACGTGCTGGCTAGTCTCCTCAAATCGCAGGGCGCGAAGGTTTCCCGCGAGTACTACATCAACGACGCGCTGAACTCGCTCCAACTAGAGAAGTTCTCGGCTTCCGTTGCAGTGCGCTACTCGCAGTATCTGGGGCATCCTGTAGTTGTCCCGCCCGCCGACGAAGATTCCGAAGAGGTTATCGAAGCGGGAATCCCAGAAACAATCGCCGAAAAGCCCTCAATTCACTTCCCCAAAGACGGCTATCGCGGCGAATATGTGAAGGACATCGCCCGCGACATCTATGCGGAGGTCGGCGATAGGCTGGAGAGCGCGACAGAAGAGGAGCGAACCGCCTACTTCCGAACCGCCACGCTAGAACACACCATTGCGTCTCAGCGGGGCGCATTGGGCGCGTTTGGCGTGGAGTTCGACACGTGGTTCTACGAAAGTTCGCTCTACGCGGAGAACAGCGTCGAAAAGTCTATCGAACGCCTCAAAGCGCAGGGACACGCCTACGAGAAGGAGGGGGCGCTCTGGCTGAAGTCTTCCGATTTTGGTGATGAGAAAGACAGAGTGCTGGTTCGCTCTAACGAAAAGGCGACCTACGTCGCCGCAGACATCGCCTATCACGTCAACAAGTTCGAGCGCGGAAATACCAAACTTATCAATATCTGGGGCGCTGACCACCACGGCTATGTGGCGCGCCTCAAAGCGGGGGTCGCCGCCGCTGGCTACGACCCCAAAAACCTCGACATCATCCTGACGCAGATGGTCTCTCTTGTGCGAGACGGCGAAGCGGTTATCGGCGGGAAGCGCAAGGGCAACGTCATCGAACTCAAGGAAGACCTCGTGGACGACATCGGCAGGGATGCGGCGCGGTTCTACTTCTTACTGAACTCGTATGAGACCCCTGCGACGGTGGACGTGGAACTCGCGAAACGGCAGTCCAACGACAACCCGGTCTACTACGTGCAGTACGCCCATGCGCGTCTCGTGAACATATTGCGACGGGCGGAGGAGCAGGGCTTTACTCTACAACCCGCCGAGCGGGTGGAGCGAGACAGGTTGATAGACCCCGCCGAGTTGGATGTGCTTCGCAAACTGACAGACTATCCCGCCGAACTGACATCGGCGGCGAAAGAGTACGCGCCCCACCGCCTGACGCGCTACGCGATGGAGATGGCGAGTCTTCTCAACGGCTTCTACGAAAACTGCCGGGTGCTACCCTCAAAGGACGAGCCAACGCCCCCCGAACTGACACAAGCCCGCCTCGCGCTTGTGAACGCGGCGCGTATCGTTCTGCGAAACCTGCTTGTTGTACTAGGTATCACGCCCGTAGAGAAGATGTAGCGCTACAACTCCATCGCGCCCCCAACTCTAGTATCTGTAGGATTGGGAAACGTAAGAGTTCAGGGTTGCGGGAATCTTCACTTAACCTCACCCAACCTCTCCTTCGCAAAGGAGAGGAGCTCTTCTGGTTTGAGATTAGAAGCCTGTGGAAGGGTTCCAAGTTTGGGGCTTGGTGCACTGCTTTTCGCGCTTTTTCGCGTTTTTCGCGGACTCATCCCAGAACCCTGAACTCTTACGGGAAACTTTTGTGGCTCAAACTCGTAGAAGAGTAGGGTATAATGGTCGGAGGTTTGCCTGTTCTAACCTATTTCGCCTTTTCCGCCTATAATCTATTCAGCGGAATCGCCAGTGAAACAGGAACTTAAAGGAGTTTACAAGTCTACAATGAGTATTTACCCTTCCCCCGATAAGCTGGACAAATTTGAAAGCAAGTACGCGCTGGTGATATTAGCCGCCAAGCGCGCTCGGCAGATAAAGGATGGCGCGGCTCGCTTCGTGCAGAGCAAATCGCCAAACCCGCTCACGGTGGCGTTGGAGGAGATAGCGGAAGGATTCATCCTGCCGCGTCACGTAGAAGACCCCTCGGCTATGGCGCACCACAAAGCCCTCAAGCCCAACGAACCTAGCCTCGAAGACATTATCGGCGCGGGTCCCGTCGTCGTTATGGATTTGTCAGACCCCCTCAACTCTCTTAGAAACGCTGAAGGCGGACTAGAAGACGAAGACGAGATGCTTCTTAACGACGAAGAAGACGTGCGCCCGATGGATGAGTTTGTTCTTGAGACATCGGGGCTTCTCGTGGAACTAGACGACGATGACGACCTCTCCGATGACATGGATGATGACGAAGACGAGGATTAGTCCCTAACGATTAGGCAAGTGTGTACGCAAAGGAGAATGTCGCTTCATGGCCGCTCAATCGCGGGATTTTTATGAGATGTTAGGTGTTTCGCGCAACGCAAGCGCCGATGAAATTAAACGCGCTTACCGCACCCTCGCTCGAAAATTCCATCCCGACTTCAACCGAGAACCCGATGCCGCAGATAAGTTCAAGGAGATACAGGGCGCTTACGAGGTTCTGAGCGACGAAGCCAAGCGAGAGCAGTACGACCGCTACGGAGAGGCGGGGCTTAACCCAAATGCGGCGGGGGGGGCGGGCTTCTCCGGAGTAGATTTCGGCGATATTTTCGGCAACTTCTTCGAGGACTTCATGGGAGGCAAACGCGCTGGCGGAGCCTCCGAAGTTCGCGGCGACGACCTGCGCGAAGACATCGAACTTACGCTTGAAGAGGTCGCTTCGGGCATTGAAAAGACCATCAAGTTCCAACGCCTAGAGACCTGCGATACCTGTAGCGGAAGCGGCGCGAAGCCGGGAACCTCCGTAGAGACCTGTACGCAGTGCAAGGGCGCAGGGCAACTTCGCTTCTCACAGAACACCCTGCTCGGAACCTTCCACACCACGCAAGCCTGCCCGAAATGTCGCGGCAAAGGCACGACTATCGCTAGCCCCTGTAACACCTGCTCAGGCACAGGGCGAAGCCGAAAAACGATGGAACGCTCCATCAAAATACCCGCAGGAGCCGATTCGGGAATGCGCCTCCGTCTGGTGAACGAGGGTGACGCGGGAGCGAACGGAGGCGAACACGGCGACCTCTATCTGTTTATTCATGTACGAGAACACGCGCTCTTCGAGCGACGCGGCAACGACATCTACGCCAAAATACCCGTCAGTTTCCCCACTCTGGCGCTGGGTGGAACCATTCAGATTCCTATCGTGGGCGGCATTGAAGAGATGAAAGTTCCCGAAGGAACCCAGAGCGGAAACGAATTTGTAGTGAAGGGGCGCGGGCTACCCGATATTCGCGGACGCAAAACGGGCGAACTCTATATCACCGTCAACGCCTCCGTGCCTCGGAACCTCAACGCCGAACAGAAGGAACTCCTCCAGAAATTTGCAGAGACGCTCGGCGAACACCACGAAGAGCAGAAAGGCTTTTTTGAAAGGCTTTTCAAGCATTGATAACATCCTTGTAGAAAGAGCCTCCCTAACCATAACGCTCATTGGGTTATGTAAAGCGCCTTTTGTCAGGGGTTGAAAAAACCCCTGCCGGAGTAAACCAAACGTCTTTCTGGCACAACGCTCCGACGACGAACCGCTTTTCAAGAGAGCGATAAGCCTTCAGCCGGAAACGTAAAATCCGTCTGAAAGACGGTCGCTTTTCTAAGACGGGGGCAACCTCCGTTTCAAGGCGGTTATATCTCATAACCTCTCGTACATACCCCAATGAGCGACCACAATGGCTAGGCTTCTCCTTGTAAACACACTATGATTTGGACTGTAATCACCATTACCTGCGCCCCCGAAGCCACCGACGCTGTTACTAACGCCCTCCTAGAGGCGGGTTGCGGCGGCGTGGTTCTGCAAGGCGACAACCCTGTGCAGATTCAGGGAAGCCTTCCTGTCTCCAACGCTGTTGCGGAGAAGGTTCAGGCTCTAAGGTTGCACCTTGACCGCCTACCTGAATTTGGACTCCCTCCTCTTTCTGAGCCTATCACTCTCCACGACGCAGACGATACGGAGTGGGTGGACGTATGGAAAAAGCACTTCCACACCGCGAAAATCGGAAACCGCATCGTCATACAGCCGAGTTGGGAGGAGTACGCGCCCCAACCCCAAGAGGTTGTGTTGAACCTCGACCCGGGCATGGCTTTCGGTACAGGGAGCCACCCCACCACGCGCCTCTGCCTCCTCGCCCTAGAAGAGCGAATAGAGCCGGGAATGACTGTCGCCGACGTAGGAACAGGGAGCGGTATACTGGCGATTGCGGCGGTAAAACTCGGCGCGTCGGTGGCTTATGCAACGGACATCGACCCGCTTGCGCGAGAGGTCTCTGAAAAGAACGCCAACAGCAACGGTCTGCAAGGGCGTGTTCTGGTACAGGAGATGGAGACCTTCGAGCGAGAGGCGAAGGGGTGTCAACTTATCGTCGCGAACATCATCGCGCAGATTGTGATAGACCTCGCCCCAACCATACCACCTCGCCTTGACGACAACGGGATATTTATTGCGTCGGGCATTGTGGAAGAGTACCACGATAGAGTGCGGCAGGCGTTCGAGGCGCTGGGCATGACCTATCTGGAGACGAAGCGCGACGACATCTGGGTCTGCCTCGTCTTCCGCAAAACGACGCATAGCGATACCGCCTCCGAAGCGTTGCCTGCGCTACCGCGTGGCAACTATCCTTGGGCGGTGTAGGGGGCTGTTGTGAGAATTTTTTTGCCGCCTGAGCGGTTTTCGGGCGATACCGCGCAGATAACAGACGCTGACCACGAGCATCTTGTTCGCGTCATGCGGGCGCGTAACGGCGATAGGCTTACCCTCCTAGATAATCAAGGAAACGCCTACAACGCGACTCTTACGCAGATAGAGAAGCGCTTTAGCGTCGCCCGAATTGACCGCGCTATCGCCCTAAACTCCGAGCCTCCCATCTCAATAGTGGTGGGGCAGGCGCTAGGAAAAGGCGACAAGTTTGAGCAGGTTCTTCAGCACGGCGTGGAGGCGGGCGCTTCAATTTTCGTTCCGATACAGGCGGAGCGATGCGTGGTTGAAATTCCCTCCGCAAAAATCGAAACTCGCCTACAGCGCTGGCGACTAATTGCGAAGGGCGCGGCGGAGCAGTCGGGACGACTGTCTATTCCGCAAGTTCTGCCTCCCATGTCGCTCGCTCAGTTTTGGGAGTGGAGCGCGAACTATAAGGCGCGAGCGTTTCTGCTCTCCCCGCCTCCCGCCGCGCAGAGCCTCTTTTCGTTTCTCGCTGAACCTCTAGCGCCGCAGACCTCTCTCGCTATGGCGATTGGACCCGAAGGGGGTTGGAGCGACACAGAGGTATCTTGCACACAAAAGGCGAAACTATCAGCGGTCTCTCTGGGCGAGCGAGTGTTACGCACAGAGACCGCCGCCCTCGTCGCTGTAAGCCAAATACTGTACCATTTTGAACATTTCAACCCGCGCAGGGAACCTTGCGACGGGCTTAGAGAATAGGAGATTTTTTGATGGCGATTCTTGGTCCCGATGGCAAGCCCCTCTCAAGAGGGACGCAACCGAAACCTGAAGTTGTGGAGCTGCTAAACAAAGTGAACGCTATTACGGAGCAGGGCGGGCTTGCCGTCGCGCTTCAACAGATGGCGCTGGTTTTTCAACACGATGTGACCTCCGATTTAGTCTTGGAGACCGCGTGCAACCTGCTAGGAACCATGCACCAAGAGCAGATGAACGCCTACAAGCAGCTACCTCTCGACCAGAGGCGGCAGATAGAGGCTCCCGCAGACGACGAAGTGCAGATATTCCGCTACCTACGCGAAAACGCCTCTAGCCCGCAAGCCTACTACGATGTGGCGACGCGCTTTTTCCGTCTTGGACAGGCGATAATTGCACGCCCGTTCTACGTTCGCGCCCTCGAACTTTTGGGGAAAGAGCAGAGCGAACTGAGCCAAAACGCAAGCGTGGAGTACGCGCAGGTGATGATGGAGTTGGGCGGATACAAGGAGTGCGCCGACATTCTGCAAAAACTGAACGACTCCTACGGCGGATTACCTGTCGAACTCATCCTCAAAATGACGGAGTGCTACGCCCTGCTTCGCCGTATGCCAGAGGCGGACGCGCTCTACAGCGTTATTACGAAAGAGGCTACCGCCGACAACCCCGCGCTAGAAGAGTGGCGCGAGGAGACCGGCGACCTGATTGCGCGAGTACACGATTTTGATGACCGCGAAGTGATGGCGCTTCGAGAGTGGCACTACGTTCAGACGCGGGGAATGCTACTCGCAACGAACACCGACGCGAATATGCCCGGCGAACGGTATGCGTTCTGCGCCCCTCCTATCGCCGATATTTCACGGCTCATCGCTATTACGGCGGCGTTCCTAGATAATCGCGGCTACGCGCCCAATCGCCTGCTCTGGCTTGGCGAACGCTCGGAGGTTCTGGCGCGGCTGTTTGCGGAGTGGTGGGAGATTGACGAGGAGGATGTTCGCCCCTATCAGGCGGGAGACAATACCGACGACGAGGACAACCTCGCGCTTGTCGTTATGGGACACTCCTCCGACCTGCTGAGTCTGCCGGACGAAGAGTCTCTGTTTGAACTCTACGAGGCGCAAGCGGGACTGATAATATTCGCGCTAAACATGAACTGGACGGAGCGACAGCCCATTACGCCCGACATTACCGGAATGCTCTCGCAGATGTGCTACTTCCCATGGGAAGCCAACGTCTCCATGGATAATCACAGTAATATCAACATCGCGCCGATGGAGGAGACTCCCGAACCACGAGCGTTGGCGAAACAGATGGCGCAGTTCTTCCCCTCCGACGAGGAGTGCGAAGCCGACGCGCAACGACTCGCCGAAGTGTACGCAGGGTGTACCGACCTTATCGTAGACCACAGAGACGGGGAGTTGTTCCGCAAGTCTCTGGTAACGCACTCGCCTGCGCCTAGCCCGCAACTCAGTTTTGGCTAGAAGAGAGTATTGGCGATAGTGAACAGAAGGGGCGAAGCGGAACTGCCGCCTCGCCCCTTTTTTATTGACCTAGCCTGAACAGATAGAGAGGTTCTTATGAAGCGAACGAGTTCGGTTTCTGTCGCTCTTACGGAGGACGAAAAGGAGTGGTTGCGCCGAAAAGCCCACTGGGAGGGCGTTTCGATGGCGGCGATGTTGCGGGAGCGACTCCGCTATCTTATCGCGGACGAGGGGTATCTGCGTCCGCCCGACGACGAACCGCAGGATTTTGGATACGAGAAGGAGATGATGCAGTTCGTGTTGAAGGTTCAGAGTGAACTGGAAGCGGAGTAACCCCCGCAGAAAACTCGGAGAGCGCCATGAAAACCCTCAATATCCTCGTCTTGCTTGTCCTACTCGCACTCTGCGCGAACCGTAGTTTCGCCCAAACCGTCGTCGCTCTGCCGCCCGGCGTAAAAGCGAACTGGAATCTCGCGCAGGCGTATCGGGAAACGACTTCCACGCGGGAGCGTATCTGTATCAACGGACTGTGGCTCTGGCAACCTGCGAACAAGGACGCTACCCGCCCGCCCGAAAGCGATTGGGGCTACTTCAAGACGCCCGCCTGCTGGGCAGGAATCACCGACTATATGCAGAAGGACTGCCAGACGGTCTTCGCGCATCCGAGTTGGAAGGGAACGAATCTAAGCGGAGTTACCGCCGCGTGGTATCAGCGCGAAATCACGATACCCGCGGGATGGAAGGGGCGGCGCATCGCCCTCAGCGCCGATAGCCTGAACTCCTACGCGGTGGCGTATATAGATGGCAGGCGCGTCGGCGACCTCCATTTTCCCGCTGGCGAGTTGGATATTACTGCGGCGTGCGCGGCGGGACGAAAGTACGCCCTCAGCCTGTATGTCGTGGCGCTTCCCCTCAAATCCGTCATGCTCTCCTACATAGACACCTCTCACGCCACTGAGGTACGGGGCGAAGTCGCTCGTCGCGGTCTCTGCGGCGACTTGTTCCTCGTCAGCACGCCTCGCCACGTCCGTTTCACCGACGTAAAGGTAGATACCTCCGTGCAAAAATGGGAAGTAACCGTAGATGTCGGGCTACAAGGGCTGGAAGCGGGCAAGCGCTACTCTATTTCCGCCAGCCTAGCTTATGGAAGGCTTGGCGACAGAGGCTTTATCAGTCATGAATTTAGCGCGAACGAATTGAAGGCGGGGCGCTTCGCGTTCGCCTTTAAGTGGAAACCCGATAAACTGTGGGACTTGCATACGCCTGAAAATGTAAACTGGCTAATACTTACACTTGTTCAAGACAAGGAACACGGTGACATACTGGACATGAGTTACTCCGTCCGTTTCGGGTTCCGCGAGCTCACTATCAAGGGAAAAGACTTCTATCTGAACGGCTCTCGCATCTTCCTCTCCGCCGTCCCGCTGGATAACGCGCAGGTCTCCGCCGCGCTCTCCACCTACGAGGGCGCGAAGGAGAGCATGAGGCGGCTGAAGAGTTTCGGAATCAACTTCGTCTATACGCACAACTACGACTGCGAACCGGGTTCTCACCTCAGTTTTTCTGAGATTTTGCGAGCCGCCGACGACGTGGGTATGCTCGTCGCGATGACTCAGCCCCATTTCAGCCACTACGACTGGAAAGCGCCCGACGCGGAGAAGACCAACAACTATGCGCGTCACGCGGAGTACTACGTGCGAGTCTCGCAGAACCACCCCTCCGTCGTCGCCTACTCCATGAGCCACAACGCCACCGGCTACGAGGAGGACATGAACCCGGACATGATAGACGGGATTCATGGCGAGAGAGACCAGTGGGCTTCTCGAAATGCGAACATGGCGCTACGGGCGGAGGCTATCGTCAAGCGGTTCGACCCGAATAAAATCGTCTATCACCATGCGGGCGGCAATATCGGCGCGATACACTCTAGCAACTTCTACCCCAACTTCGTCCCCATTCAAGAACTATCCGACTGGTTCGGTCACTGGTCGAAGGAGGGCGTTAAGCCCGCCTTTCTGTGCGAGTTCGGCGCTCCCTTTACGTGGGACTGGACGATGTATCGCGGCTGGTATCAGGGCAAGCGCGAATGGGGAAGCGCGGCGGTTCCCTGGGAGTACTGCCTTGCGGAGTGGAACGCGCAGTTTCTGGGCGACGAGGCGTACAAAATTACCGAGATGGAGAAGACGAACCTGCGCTGGGAGGCGAAGCAGTTCCGAGAAGGCAAGGTCTGGCATCGGTGGGACTACCCCTATCAAGTAGGCTCTAAAGGCTTCGACGACGAGCATACGGTTATCGCGAGGTACATAACGGACAACTGGCGGGCGTTCCGAACGTGGGGAGTCTCCGGGATTTCGCCGTGGGAACACGACCACTTCTGGAAACTGAAAGAGGGGGTGGACAGAAGCCGCAAAGAGTTGCCTGTGGACTGGGAGAACCTGCAACGTCCCGGATTCAGCCCCGACTACCTCGGTGAACAGTACGAGCGCTTCGACCTCGCGTATAAGGCGGACGACTGGGTTCCTTCGGCGGAAGGCAGGGCGCTCCTCACGAATAATATGCCCGTTCTGGCTTATATCGGGGGCAAATCGGCGAAATTTACAAGCAAAGACCATAACTTCTACGTGGGGGAAACGGTTGAGAAGCAACTCATTCTGATAAACAACTCTCGCCAGTCGCAAGTGATTCAATGCACAGGCACGCTTATTATGACTGATGCGAACATACGCATACTGAAAATAGAGATTGGGCAACGCCTTCCGGAGCGCTTCGCTCGCGAGTCGGGTGGCTTGACGACGGTAGAACTGGGGGCGGGCGAACAGATGCGGCTCCCTATTCGCTTCTCGATTCCATCGAACGCTAACGTCATGACCGTCGGGATAATCCAAGACCGGAGAGGGGAGTTCTTTGGGTTTCACGTCCTGCCGAAGCCCGCCCCCATCAAAACCTCCGCCAAAATCGCTCTTTTCGACCCCAAAGGCGAGACGAAAGCCTTGCTCACAGCCCTCAAAACACCGTTCCAGTCCGTACAGGCGACAGACGACCTTTCACGTTACGACATTCTCGTGATAGGCAAGGGAGCCATGACGCTGAGCGGCGCGGCTCCTGATATTAGCCGCGTGCGCCAGGGCTTGAAGGTCGTTCTCTTCGAGCAGAGCGCGGAGGTTTTGGAGAGGCGATTCGGGTTCAGGGTGCAGGAGTACGGGCTACGCCAGGTCTTTCCGCGCATCCCCGACCACCCTCTGCTGAAAGGGCTAAAGGCGGAAAACCTGCAAGACTGGCGCGGCGAATCCACACTCACCCCCTCCCGCCTGAACTATACCATGCGCCCCATGCACGGACCCACGATTCAGCGCAACGGCATAGACGTTTCGCGGGTGTGGAGGGGCGGAAATCAGGGCAATGTCGCCTCCGTTCTCATAGAGAAGCCGGCGCGAGGGGATTTTCGCCCGATAGTCGATGGCGGCTACAGTCTACAGTACAGCCCGCTCATGGAGTTTCGCGAAGGCAAGGGACTCATTATTTTCTGCCAGATGGACGTAAGCGGACGCACGGAGAGCGACCCGGCGGGGGAGATACTCGCCCATAACATCCTGAACTACGTATCGAGTTGGAAGCCCACCCCTATCCGCGAAGCGCTCTACGTTGGCGAAGCGGCGGGCAAGGCGTATCTCGAAGCCTCTGGTGTCACGCTCAGAGCCTATCAGGGGGGAGACATCAGGCAGAATCAGGCGCTGATTGTGGCGCAGGGCGGGGGCGAAATACTGGCGCAAAACAAAACCGCCCTCAGCGTATGGCTAAAGGGCGGCGGTCATCTGTTAGCGCTAGGGCTGGACGAAGCGAACGCGAACGCCTTTCTGCCTTTCAGCATCCGCACAAAAAGAGCGGAGCATATCGGCGGCTACTTCGACGCGGCAGGCGCAAATTCGCTACTCGCGGGAGTCAGTCCGGCGGACGTTCACAACCGAGACCCGCGTGAACTCTCGCTGATAACGGAGGGGGCGGTGAAAACAGGGGGGGGCGTTCTTGCAACCAACGATAACATCCTCTTCTGCCAACTGGTTCCGTGGGAGTTCGATAACGTAAAGCAGATGAACGTCAAGCGAACCTATCGCCACCTCAACGTTCTTGTCAGCAGACTGCTAGGGAATATGGGAGTCGCTGAATCCACGCCGCTACTAGACCGCTTTAGCGCTCCCGCCTCCAACACAGAGAAGCGTTGGCTAGATGGCTTCTACCGCGATATACCGGAGGAGTGGGACGACCCGTATCGCTTCTTTAGGTGGTAAGGGACTTGTTATAGTTAAAATGTTCCAAATCCTCTAGGGTAAGAGAGGCTATCGCCCAACAAAACCGCCTACCGCCCTAGTCACC